>JAKSTJ010000018.1 GCA_024402635.1 Treponema sp.
AACACCTTATGAAGTCTTTTGTTGCACTTGACTTTACAATGTGCCGGCTTTCCCCCTTTTTTTATATCAAACCAGTTGTTTCATCAATTCCCATGAGAATGTTCATACACTGAACTGCAGCACCGGAAGCACCTTTTCCAAGATTATCAAAACGGGTTGTAATCATAATACGGTCGTCGTTTCCATAAACAAAAATCTGCATTTCATTTGTATTTGCAAGGGTATTGGCTGGAATAAACTGTTCTGGAAGTGTTCCTTCGCCCATAAAACCGGCAACTTTTATAAAATTAGTTCCTTCGTAGTGTTTTGAAAACATTTCCCAAACATCTTTTGCTGTAACTTTTTTAGAAAGAAGACGGGCATGTAAACCAACTGTAACTGTCATTCCCTGGAAATAATCGCAAACGTAAGGATTAAAAATTGGTTCAAAATCTAATCCTGACATAACTTTTATTTCTGGAAGATGTTTGTGCTGCTGTGTTAATGCATAAAGGCGAGGGGAATCTAAACCTGAATCTCGACCTTCTGCTTCGTACTGAGCAATTGCTTTTTTACCGGCCCCTGAATATCCGGATACTGCATGAATTACTACTGGATAATCTTTTGGCATAATTCCAGATTTTACAAGTGGATATAAAATTGCATTGGAACCAGAAGCATAACATCCTGGAACTGCAACTCTGTGAGAGTTAATGATTTTTTCTCTAAAAGATTTGTCTAATTCTGGAAAACCATACGCCCATTGTGGATTAATTCTATGGGCTGTAGATGCATCAATAATTTTTGTATCTGGATTTGTACAAAGTTCTGCTGATTCTATTGCTGCTGCATCAGGAAGACAAAGGAATGTAAAATCAGAAGCATTTATAAGTTTTGCTTTTTCTACAGGATCTTTTCTTTTATCTTCATCAATTGTTATGATTTCAATATCATTTCTTTTTTCAAAACGTTCAAAAATTTTAAGGCCAGTTGTGCCTTCTTTTCCATCAATAAAAATTTTATATTTCATATTTTAATTATAGTAAAAAGCATTGGTCTTGTGAATAAAAAAAATGCTGAAAATCTTCTATATAGTTATATATTAATTTGACATCAAATACTTCTTACGTTATTATTAAAGAGAACTATTCTAATTATTTTAAAAAGGGAGAACTGTATATGCCAACATGGATTTGGTTTATTATTCTTCCTGTTGTTGGAATTGTTCTTGGATGGATTATTCGCTGGTTGTATGCCAGATTTCAATTATCTGCTTCAGAACAGAAAGCTGAGCGCGTAAAGCAAGATGCTATTAGAGAAGCTGAAGCACAGAAAAAAGAAATTTTGTTAAATGCAAAAGATGAGCTCATTCGGGAAAGAAATCAGCAGGAAAGAGAAAACCGGGAGCGCAGAGCTGAAGTTCAACGTTATGAATCGAGAGTAAATAAAAAAGAAGAATTACTCGATCAGCGTGCTGCCGAATTAGAAAAAAATGAAAAAGAAGTTGCAGAATTAAAAAATGCAATGGTAAAAAGAGAAGAAGCTCTTTCTAAACAGGAAGAACTTTACAGAAGTGAACTTGAAAAGATTTCAGGTTTATCTGCTCAGGAAGCAAAGGATCTTATTATTAAGAACCTTGAAAATGAAGCTCGTCACGATGCTCAGGCAATGATTAATAAGATTGAACAGGAAGCACAACTTACTGCAGAAAAGAAAGCAAAGGATGTGTTAATTACAACTATTCAGAGAATTGCTCCTGAAACTACAAGTGATATTACAGTTACAACTGTTTCATTACCTAGTGATGAAATGAAAGGTCGTATCATTGGTCGTGAAGGTAGAAACATTCGTGCTTTGGAAACATTGACTGGTGTTGATATTATTATTGATGATACTCCTGAAGCTGTTGTAATTTCATGTTTTGATCCAGTTCGTAAGGAAATTGCAAAACAGTCACTGGAAAGACTTATTTCTGATGGACGTATTCATCCAGCCAGAATTGAAGAAATTGTTCAGAAAGTTACACATGAAGTTCAGAACAAGATTTATGAAGAAGGTGAAAAAGCTCTCTTTGATCTTGGAATTCATAATATGAACACAGAAGGTGTTAGAGCTTTAGGTCGTTTGTATTTCCGTACAAGTTATGGCCAGAATGTTCTTACACACTCAAAAGAAGTTGCGATGGCTGCTTCTATGCTTGCTGCTGAAATTGGCGCTGACAGAGAACTGGCTAAACGTGCTGCTATTCTTCATGATATTGGTAAAGGTGCTGAAAACGACAGTGATCAGAACCACGCAGAAGTTGGTGCAGAAATGGCTAGAAAAATGGGTGAAAAACCTGAAGTTATTAATGCTATTGCTGCCCATCATAATGATATTGAACCTTCTGGAATTGAAGCTGTTATTGTTCAGATTGCTGATGCAATTTCTGCTGCACGTCCAGGTGCAAGACGGGAAACAATTGATAATTATGTAAAACGTCTTGAAAATCTTGAAGCAATTGCAGAAAGTTTTAATGGTGTTGAAAAAGCATACGCTATTCAGGCTGGACGCGAACTTCGTATTCTTGTAAATAACGAAAAGATTCCTGATGGAGAAGTAAAAGATCTTGCAAGAAATATTGCAAAACAGATTGAAAATGATTTACGTTATCCAGGAAGAATCAGACTTACAATGATTCGTGAAACAAGAATTATTGAATATGCTAGATAATTTATAAACAATAAAAAAAAGGGTTGTTCCAAAATCCAAACTTACAGGATTTATAAGGAACAACCCTTTTTTTATTTAAATAATTATTTCGAATAATTAGAAGCGTAAATAAATAAGTGCGCCTAATACAATAAGGTGATTTGCCAACTGGTACAACCATCCTAAGAACATTTTACTGTTAAAATGAACTCCAATAAAATCGCATAAAACGATTACTGCAATCCAGATAACAATTAAAATAACCATTAAAATAGTCCCAAAAGCACCAAGTCTGTCTCCAATAATGAGATCAAGAATTAAGAAAATTCCAGCAATCAATTCAATGATTCCGTAAACAATCTTAATGATATTGAAAGTTTCACCTTTGAAGATTTTTCCTAAAGCTGTTGCTCCAATATCTCCGCCGCCCTGAAAAACAAGGATGCCACCAACAAGCATCATAAGTCCTAATGCAATCTGTAAAAAGACTCTTCCAATCGAAAAATTACTTCTTGCCATCTTTTTCTCCTGTAAATAATTATTTATAAACTACATGAAATTTTTGAAAAACAAGTTTTATATCAGGAGAGAATTCAAATCCTAAAATTTGGCCTTCATCTTCAAGATACTCCTGTTGTTTTTCTTTCCATGCAGCTAAGTTTTCATCTTCACCTTCCTGTAAAGCCAATTCCCAAGGTACTTCATTAAAAGGAATTATAGAAACGTTATCAAGTTCTATTACACAACATGGTTTGCTGTTTTTATCTAAAACAAGGTAAAGTTCGCCGGAAACCGGTAAAGGTTCCTGATCAATTGTGTATGTTGCAAAACTTGAAAAGAATGCAGTTTTTCTGCCAGAAAGAATTAAAGAAATTCGTTCTGCACCAACCAGTCCTTTTGCTTCAAAATCAATGTCGCCAGAACAGCGGTCTTCTGGATCACGGCCAGTTTCTTTTATAAATTTTTCCCAGTATTCATCAAGTTCAGTCATGATACCATCTCTTATTTTCTGAAAAGTTTAAGAATTAATCCAATAATGAAAAATAAACCTGGAATTGTGATTGAAAGAAGGTTTAATAATGGAAGTCCAAATAAAGTAGCTGTAATATTTGTTAATACTCCAAGTTTAATCATAAGTTCAAAGATTAATGCAACGTAGAAAAATAAAAATCCTGCTACAATAAACATCCATGAAGGTGCTCTTGTTTTTGACATAACTAAAATTGCCAGAAAGGAAACTATTCCCTGAACAACCATTTGTATAATAAAAAGTATAAGTTCTGAGTTCATTATCTCTCCTGAAAAATGAAAGGCTTATTTTTTAGAGTTGTAAATACTCCTTTATCAGCCCCGTAAGGAATTATAGATGGCTGATTATAATCTGGATTAATTATAACACCACAATCAAGGCAATGAATAATAAATTCATCATATTTTTCTTCTGGTACTTTTGGATAAAGATAAGGTCCTTTTCGTGTCCAGTATTTTGTTAAAACTGTATCGTAAATAAACCAGTCTTTTTCCTGTCGTACTTCAATTGCTTTTATTAAGTTATAAATTGCTCTTGTAATTCCGACCTGAAGTGGAAATGGAAGTTGAATTTCCTGCTGAAAAGATGTTTCGTCTGTACAAAGTTCAGAATCTACTGCAAGAATATAAATTGAATCTGTCCATGGAAAAGGTGGTTCAATAACAATTGATTTAATTTTTGTCCAGTCCGTATTATAAGGCTGCCATGGTTTATACATAGAAGAACTTTCTGGAGAAATTAATAAACCTGCTTTTAATGCGTCAGCTTTATTTGAAAAGAAGAATAAATCTCTTTGAGAATTAAAAAGTTGGGAAACAGCTTTTTTTAATCTTGATTTATCTTCTGTCTGGTAGAATCCTGTAACACCTCTATTTAATGTGTTTTTAAATTGGGTAAAAGCGTCTCCTGCATCCCAGCCAAGAATAGCACGGCCGTTTTCCTGATATAAATCAGTTAATCTGATTTCTTTTTTTGTATAAAGAAAACAATTTCGGGCACGTTTTACAACATTGAAGCGTTTATATATTTCTTTTGAAAGTGTTTTTTTATCCATGAATTTTTCCTAGCATATCATTTAGTAACAGAAAACAATTTCTTCATTCTGATAATCCGCAGTTACTGTTCCGCCTTTTTCAAGTTTTCCAAAAAGAACTTCGTCTACAAGAGGATTTGCAATTGAATCTTCAATTGTTCTGGCCATATTTCTTGCTCCAAATTCTTTTGAATAACCTTTATCTGTAAGATATTCAATACAATTGTCTGTAACCGAAAGAATAACTTTCTTTGATTTTATTCGTTCTGAAAGTTTTGTAATTTCTTTTTTACAAACCATTTTTACAACATCTCTGTTTAAGAATCCAAATGGAATTACAGCATCAAGACGATTTCTGAATTCTGGAGGGAAGGTGTGATTTACAGCTTCCATTAAGGTTGCTTCATTGTCGTCATTATTTTCTGTTCCAAAACCAATTCCAGGTTTTTCCATATCTCTGGCACCTGCATTACTTGTCATTATTACAATACAGTTTCTGAAATCAGCTTTTCTTCCCTGGTTGTCAGTTAAAATACCATAATCCATTACCTGAAGAAGAATGTTATAAATATCTTCGTGAGCTTTTTCTATTTCATCAAATAAAACAATAGAATTTGGATTTTTTCTTACATCTTTTGTTAAAAGTCCACCTTCTTCAAAACCAACGTAACCTGGAGGGGAACCAACTAAACGGCTGACAGAATGTTTTTCCTGATATTCACTCATATCGTAGCGGAGAAGTGGTTCATTTAAAATAGCAGAAAGGGATTTTGCCAGTTCTGTTTTTCCACATCCAGTTGGACCTACAAAAAGATAACAGGCTTCTGGTTTTTCAGGATTTCTGAAACCTGCTCTAGCTCTTTTTACGGCTTTTGCTAAAGTTACAACTGCTTTATCCTGACCAAAAATATCTTTTTTAAGATTTTCATCAATAGTTCTAAGATTTTCTTTTTCATCACCAGCAACTGAATCAATTGGTAATTTTGCAATTTTTGCAGTTACTGTTCTTATTACAGAATTTGTTACAGTTGGAAGAGTTTCTTTCTTTCCTTCTTTGATAACTGGAAGTTTAAGGTTTCCAAAAAATCCACCGTTTTTCTTAATTGAAAGAAATGCTCCTGCTTCATCAAGAATATCAATTGCTTTATCAGGAAGTCTGCGGTCTGTAAGATATTGAATTGAATAATCTACAGCTTCTGAAATAGAATTTTCTGTATATTTTACTTTGTGATAGTTTTCGTATTTTTTCTGAAGCCCTTTTAAGATTTTTACTGCTTCTTCCCGAGTTGGCTCAAGAATATCAATTTTCTGGAAACGTCTTGCCAATGCATGGTCTTTTTCAAAATGAGAAGTGTATTCATCGTAAGTTGTAGAACCAATTACCTTGATTTCTCCAGATGCAAGGGCTGGTTTAAGAAGATTTGCAGCATCAATCTGTGAACTTCCGTTTGTTCCGGCTCCCATAAGCATATGAATTTCATCAATAAAGAGAATTACATTTTTTTTCTTTTTTAATTCATCTATAACCGAATGGATTCTTTCTTCAAAATCACCACGGAATTTCGAACCTGCCAGAAGCAATCCTAAATCAAGACTGTAAATTGTGTAATTTTTTAATAATTCAGGAACCTGTTTATTTACAATTTTTTGTGCAAGACCATATGTAATTGCAGTTTTACCAACACCGGCATCACCTACATGAAGAGGATTATTCTTTGTTCTTCTGCATAAAACCTGGATTGTTCGTTCCAGTTCTTCTTCACGACCGATTAATTCGTCAAGTTTTCCGTTTTTTGCCAGTTCTGTAAGATTTACAGCAAATCGTTCTAATCCGCCGTTGTTATTTGTAGTAAAGGGATCATTTCCTTGCATTGCATCTGGATTTGAAGCAGGTTTTCTTTGGGTTCCATGGACACCTTTGATTTTTGAGATGGTTTCCATGAGTTTCATTTTATTCAGACCACTGCATCTTAAATAATAAGAACAATAGTTTTTCTGTTCTTCATACATGCTGATTAATACATCTGTAATATCAATCATATCCGATTCGCTGGACACACAATAAAAAACAGCCCGGTTCATAATTGCCTGAAATCCTGCTGATTCAATTGGATCTTTAATTAAATCCGGATTTGCATCTGGTGATATGACTGGAATTTTGTCTGCTATAAAATCTGAAATATTTTTTCTAAGTGACTGATAATCGCTGCCGCTTTCCTGTAAAAGGTGACATACAAAATCATTATGTAAAGCGGTTGCAAGAATATGTTCAGGAGTAAAAAATTCATGATGAGAATTCTTTGCTTCGTTCATTGCTTCAGAGAGAATTTTAGTAAGCATTGGACTTACTTTCATTTGTTTTACTGTTGCTTTAGGTTTTTCTTCCTGATTACTCAACTTCTACCCTCAGTGGAAATTCATTTTTTCTTGCCAGAGATTGTGCAAGATTTGCTCTTGAAACTGCAATATCGTAAGTATAAGTTCCAACAATTGCTGATCCCGCCTGATGAATCTGCATCATCAGACTTTCTGCAGTTTCTTTTGATTTATTGAAAACTGAAATTAATACTTCAACTACAAAATCCATTGAAGTAAAATCGTCATTGTACATAACAACATCTTTTTCTGGTGGCAGCTGGAATGAAGCATCAGCAACTATTCCTGTGCCAGACTTTTGTGATTCATCGTTCAATTCACTCATGTAATGTAATATAACACAATTTAAACTATATTCCAAATAGAAATGAATTTATTTTCTATATAAATGAAAAAAATAATTAATGTAAATTTAATTCTAAGAAAAAGAAAAAAGTTAAAAATTTACACAAAAAAGTTATAAATTCTTACTAAATAGGTAAAATGACCTAGTTTCTTATTAGGAAAATAGACTTACAATTATAGAAAAAGTAGGGTGTATAACACTCGTAATTAAAAAAAAGGAGATTTTCGATGAAAAAGACATTGAAAGCAATTTTATTCGGAACAGCTGCCTTAATGTTAAGTTTAACAGGTTGTTCAAAAGGTTCATCAGATAATGCAACAATTAATTTGTGGGCATTCACTGACGAAGTTCCAAAGATGGTTGAAAAATATAAAGAAGCTCATCCAGATTTCAAGTATGATGTAAAAACAACAATCATTGCTACAACTGATGGTGCTTATCAGCCAGCTCTTGATCAGGCATTACAGGCTGGAGGAAAAGATGCTCCAGATATGTACTGTGCAGAATCAGCTTTCGTTTTAAAATATACAAAAGGTGATATGCAGGATTATGCAATTCCATATGCTGATTTAGGAATTGATATTGAAAAGGCAATTAAAGATGCTGACATCGCTGGATATACAGTTGATATCGGATCTAACAAAAATGGTCAGGTAGACGCTCTTGCTTATCAGTCAACTGGTGGTGCATTCATCTATCGTCGTTCTGTTGCAAAACAGGCATTTGGTTCAGATGATCCAGCTGTAGTACAGGAAGCTATTGGTGGTGGTTCTGGTTCTTGGGATAAATTCTGGGAAGCAGCTGAAATCTTAGCAGCTAATGGTTGTGCTATCGTTTCTGGTGACGGAGACATCTGGCATGCTGTAGAAAATTCATCTGACAAAGGTTGGATTGTTGATGGAAAACTTTACATCGATCCAAAACGTGAAAAATTACTCGACTATTCAAAAGATCTTACAGACAAAGGTTGGTCTAACCAGACACAGGACTGGCAGGATGCTTGGTTTGCTGATATGAAAGGTGTAGGTGAAAAACCTGTACTTGGATTCTTCGGACCAGCTTGGCTTATTAACTATACAATCGCTCCAAACTGTGGTGGTAATGCTGTAGGTGAAGGTACATACGGTGACTGGGGTGTTTGTAACTCTCCAATCGGATTCTTCTGGGGTGGTACATGGATTCTTGGTAACAAAAACATGGCTGATGAAAAGAAAGAAGCTGTTAAATCACTTATCGAATGGATTACACTTAATACAACAGAAGATGGACTTCTCTACAAGTGGGCTAATGGTACACTTAATGGCGAAGGTGGAACAAAAGATACAGTTTCTTCAGGTGTTGTAATGGCTAAATCTAATGGTGAATTAGCATTCCTCGCTGGACAGAACATGTTCGATTATTTCGTACCTGCTAACCAGTATGCTAACGGTAAAAACCTTACACAGTATGATGAATCTATCAACCAGATCTGGCGTGATCAGGTTAGAGCATATGCTGCAGGAGAAAAATCTCGTGAAGCAGCAATTGCAGACTTCAAACAGACTGTAAGCGATAACCTTGGTATTGAATAATAGGTAAATTATAAAGGCAGTTAATTTTTTAGCTGCCTTTTCTTTTCTATACTTGGTGCAACAGAAGAAGTCCTCCTGTTTTTATTTTTTCTGTTGCACTTCTTAATTAAAAAAGAGAGTCTTTTACACAGTTTGTTTATAGAGATTTTCTAATCTACATACATGAGGTATGCAATATGAAAAAAAAGGGAACAATCAGTTACGCAAAATATGGTTATATTTTTAGTATACCTTTTGTTGTTGCTTTTTTAATTTTTTCTTTATATCCAACTTTATATACAATGATTATTGGATTTACTGACCTTAAGGGTGCCGGTAGATCATCATTTCATTTCTTAAGCGGAAGTGAATTCTTTGCAAATTTTAAGTTTGTTCTTACAAGTCCAACCTTTTTAACAGCGTTAAAAAATACATTTGTAATCTGGATTTGTAACTTTATTCCTCAGATGATTCTGGCGCTTGTGCTTGCCGCATGGTTTACAGATAGACGAATG
Organism: Treponema sp.; assembly: GCA_024402635.1. GTDB lineage: Bacteria > Spirochaetota > Spirochaetia > Treponematales > Treponemataceae > Treponema_D. The sequence goes on from JAKSTJ010000018.1 coordinate 9,521, forward strand.
AAGATTCCTGGAGCAGGAGCTTTTAAAGTTTTATTCTATATGCCAAATATTATTACAGCTGCAACAGTTGCAATTTTGTTCAATGCGCTTTTTACATATCCAATGGGACCTATGAATGATTTATTAATGCAGTTAAAAATTATTGATAAACCATTTAATTTCCTTGTTAAAAAAGATATTACTCGTGGTATTGTAATCTTCATTCAGACCTGGATGTGGTACGGTTACACTATGATTATTATGATTTCTGGTATTTTAGGAATCAGCCCTGATATTTTCGAAGCTGCTGAAATCGATGGTGCAAGCGGATGGCAGGTATTCTGGAAAATTACTCTTCCAAGTATTAAAACAATTTTATTATTCACATTAATTACCAGTCTTATTGGTGGTTTGAATATGTTTGATATTCCTCACTTGTTCATGCTTGGTGGTCCTGATAATGCAACCCTTACAACCAACGTATTTATATATAATCTGGCCTTTAAAGGAACGTACCAGTATGGTAGAGCCGCCGCTGCAAGTATGGTTATGTTCGTAATCATCATTATTCTTTCTGCAATTATGTTCTATGCAATGCGTGATAGAGACGAAGTAGCATTAAGAAAACAGCTTCGTTTAGAAAAGAAACTTCAGAAACGTGCAGCAAAGGGAGGTAAATAATGAATAGCAAAAAATCAGGTCTTGTTATTAGTAAGAGCTTTATATTCTTTATCAGTATTATTTTAGCTTGTTTAAGTCTTCTTCCTTTCGTAATTATGATTGTTAACTCAACTCGTTCAACATATCAGATTCAGCAGCATGCAGTTTCTTTTGTGCCATCATCATATTTTATGAATAACCTGAAGATTCTTACAGGTAAAAGTTTTAATCCTTTATTGGGTTTTGCAAACTCAATGATTATTTCTATCGGTTCAACATTCTGTGCTTTGTATTTCTCTACATTAACAGCATATGGTATTGTAATGTACGATTGGAAATTAAAGAGAGCCTTCTTCAGTTTTATTATGGCAATCATGATGATTCCTGCTCAGATTACTCTTATTGGTTTCTATCAGATGGTTTATAAAATTCATATGACAAATCAGCTTATTATGTTGATTTTGCCTGCAATAGCATCACCTTCAATGGTATTCTTTATGAGGCAGTATATGAAACCTTCACTTTCTCCATCAATTGTAGAATCAGCTCGTATTGATGGTGCAAAAGAATTCTATACATTCAATAAAATTGTTCTTCCAATCATGAAACCAGCTATTGCTACTCAGGCAATTTTCAGTTTCGTTTCTTCTTGGAACAGATTGTTTGAACCACTTGTTCTTTTGACAGATCAGAAAAAATATACATTACCAATTATGATTTCTTTACTTCGTGGTGATATTTATAAGACAGAATACGGTGCAATTTACTTAGGTTTAACTTTAACAGCTTTACCATTAATTATTGTTTACCTGTTCCTTTCTAAATATATTATTGCCGGAGTTGCTCTTGGTTCTGTAAAAGGATAATTAATTTTATTATCAGGAAAGCCTGTTCTTTTGATAGAGCAGGCTTTTTTTTATTGAAATAAATATATTATTGAATTAAATTTATTTAATGACTTTTCCTTCTATTAATATAAACTTGCGTAACTTAAAGAATGACATATTTTCTGGAATAATAGTTGCTCTTGTATCAATTCCTATTGCTATGGGGTATGCTCAGATTTCCGGTTTACCATCGGTTTACGGTTTATACGGTTCATTACTTCCAGTTTTAGTTTATGCTTTTTTTGCATCTTCCCCACAGTTTGTAATTGGAGTAGATGCTATGCCTGCTGCCATGACAGGTGCAAGTCTTGCTTCTTTAGGAATAGCTACTGGTTCTGTAGAAGCAATGAAAATAATTCCTGCAATTTCAATCTTAGTAGCTTTATGGCTTTTAATATTCAGATTGATTCAGGCAGGTAGAGTAGTAAAATATATTTCTAATCCTGTAATGGGTGGTTTTATTTCCGGTGTTGGTTGTACAATCATTTTAATGCAAATTCCAAAACTTTTTGGTGGTAATGCAGGAACTGGAGAAATAATTGTTTTAATAGAAAATATTATTAATGAAATTCCATCTTTTAATTTACTGTCTTTAATTTTAGGATTAGGAACAATAATCATCATATTACTATCAAAAAAGTTTTTTCCAAAATTTCCAATGACTGTTGTAATGCTTGGACTTGGAATTATAATTACTGCAGTTTTTAAAATTGACCGATTTGGAGTAAAACTTTTACCAGCAGTAGAAGGTGGAATTCCTCGTTTTATAATTCCTGATTTGTTTTCATTAAAATCAAATTTAACAACTTATATAATTTTAAGTCTTACAATTGCCCTGGTAATTATGGCTCAAACTCTTTTAGCAGCAAATAATTATGCAATGAAATATGATTATAAGATTAACAATAATAGAGAACTTATTGCTTATTCTGCAATGAATGTTGCTGCTGGAATCAGTGGAAGTTGTCCTGTAAATGGCAGTGTTTCTCGAAGTGGTATTGCAGATCAATTTGGGTGTAAAAGTCAGCTTATGTCTGTAACTGCTTTTTTTACAATGCTGATTGTTGTGTTGTTTTGTACACCATATTTTGTATATTTACCAGTACCAGTTTTAACAGGAATTGTAATGAGTGCTTTAATTGGTATTGTAGATTTTAAACAGGCAAAAAGACTTTTAAAATGTGATAAAATTGAATTCTTGATTTTTATTACAGCTTTTATAGGCGTTCTTTTTTTAGGTACAATTTATGGTGTTTTAATTGGAGTTTTACTTTCCTTTGCATCTGTTGTATTAAAAGCAGTTGTTCCTCCTCGGGCATTTTTAGGTAAAATTCCAGGGCATCACGGATATTATAATCTTGAAAGAAATTCTAATTCCAGACCGATTCAAAATACAGTTATTTACAGATTTGGCGGTAATCTATTTTTTGCAAATATTGGTACTTTTGAAAATGATATTCTTTCTTCTATTAAAGAAGATACAAAATACGTGATTGTAGATGCCAGTGGTATTGGAAATATTGATATAACAGCTTCGGATCGTTTGGTTTCTCTTGTGGAAAAATTGAAGAAAAAGAATATTCGTTTTTATATGACAGAGCAGCAGGGGCATGTAAATGATTTGCTTCGTATTTATGGTGATGAAAAGTTTATAGAAGATGGACATGTTCGCCGTACAATGTCTCTTGCTTTAAGAGATTGTGGATTTACAAAACCTTATCCATTGGAAGGATTATCTTCCGGTGATAAATATCTTTATATTGAAGCTGATGAAAAACTTGCCGAATTTGAATGGGCCTTTGGAAAAGATGCTGAAGAAAAAATGGAACAAATGGCAGTTAAAATGGCAGAATCTGTTTCTGATGCTGCAGAAAATGCTTCGTTTGATGAAATTGCAGAAATCAGCATTGAACAGCTGGAATCTAAAATTGGCTGGGGTAAAATCGGTTTATTTGATGAAGAAGCTCTTCTTGAACATTTTGAAATCCGACTTGAACAACTCGTGTCAAAAGGCCGCCTTGATCCAAAAATATTAAATGAACTTGAAAAACTTATTGAAAAACGAAAAGAACTGGTTGAATATAAAGTCAGTTTATTAAATCCAAAAGCAAAGGAACTTTTACACAAACGAATGGAAGTTGTAGAAAAGCATTTGCAGAAACTTAATCCAAAGGAATTTGAACATATTAGAAAATTTAAGCAGATGCTGAAAGAAAAGCAGGAAGAGGATTAAAATTGTAGAGAATTATTCCATTTTTCACTTAGATTTTTACATTGATAATATTAAACTTAGGATTTATAATGGAAATTACCTATGGTTAATATTTAACTAAGGTGTAAATTTGTAAACTTTTAAAAAGTGAGGAATAAATGAAATACGGTTATTTTGACGATGACGCTAAAGAATACGTTATCACAAGACCTGACACACCAACTTCATGGTCGAACTATCTTGGTTCAACTGTATATGGTGCTGTAATTACAAACAATGCCGGTGGATACGGATTCTACAAATCAGGCGCTCAGGGACGTTTTATGCGTCTTCGCTTCAACGCTGTTCCAATGGATCAGCCTGGCCGTTACTTCTATTTGCGTGATCAGGATGATGGTGATTTCTGGTCTGCTTCTTGGCAGCCTGTAGGAAAACCTCTTGATCAGTACAAATCAGAATGTCATCACGGAACTGCTTATACAACAATTATTTCTGAATACAAAGGTATTAAATCAGAAACTAAATATTATGTTCCTCTTGGACAGAATTTTGAATACTGGAGACTTAAGCTTACAAACACTTCTGACAAAGTTCGTAAAATCCGTGCTTTCTCATATTGTGAATTTGCTAACCAGTGGAATACAACTCAGGATCAGGTTAACTTGCAGTATTCTCTTTTCATCGTAAAAGGTGAAAAAGTATCTGATAACATGCTCCGTTATTCTATTCAGGATAACCTTTACATCCAGCACCCAGAATGGGAAGTTGGTGGTGCTTACATGAGCCAGTGGATGGCTTTGGTTGGTGCTCCAATGACTGGTTTTGATACAAGCCGTGAAGCTTTCATTGGTACATACGGAAACTACGAACATCCAGATGTAGTTAAAGCTGGTGAATGTACAAACTCTGAAGCATTTGGTGATAACTCTTGTGGTACAGTTCAGACTGACTTTGTTCTTCAGCCTGGTGAAACTAAAGAAGTTATGGTTATGCTTGGTATTGATGATGCTCGCGCTGTTGGTCAGAAAATCGTAAATGAATTTGGTACTTTCAAACGTGCTGATGAAGAATTTGACAAACTTGTTAAAAACTGGCACGCAAAACTTGGTAGCTTCAAAGCTATCACTCCAGATGAAGATATTAACCACACTGTAAACGTTTGGGGTCTTTATAACTGTCTTATTACATTTGCATGGTCTCGTGCTGCTTCTCTTGTATACAATGGAGAACGTGATGGTCTTGGTTACCGTGACTCTGTACAGGATATTCTTGGTGTTTCTGCTGCTATTCCAGAAGAAGCTGAAGAAAGACTTGTTCGCCTCCTTTCAGGACAGTTCTCTAATGGTGGTGCTCTCCCTGTAATCAATAAAGACTTCGAAGCTGGTAAACAAAAGATGATTGATGATATGGAATTCCGTTCTGATGACTGTCAGTGGTTCTTCCATTCAGTTCCATGTTTTGTTGCAGAAACTGGTAAATTTGATTTCTATAATCGTGTAGTTCCTTATGCAGATAAGGGTGAAGCTACAGTATACGGACACCTTAAACAGGCTCTCCTTTTCAACCTTGAAAGAATGGGTGCAGACGGACTTCCTTGTGGTCTTTTGGCTGACTGGAACGACTGTCTTAAACTTGGATATCACGGAGAATCAATCTTCGTAACATTCCAGCTCCGTCTTGGTCTTACAACTTATGCAGACATTTCAAAACGTCTTGGTAAAGAAGATGAAGCTAAATGGGCTTTGGAACAGCGTGATATCTTGGATAAGAATATCCAGAAGAAATGCTGGGACGGTAAATGGTTCATTTGGGCTGTTGGTGAAGACGGAACAGTTTATGGTACACAGACAATTGAAGAAGGACAGATCTACTTCAATACTCAGGTTTGGGCTGTAATGTCTGGTGCTGCAACTCCAGAACAGCAGAAGCTTGCTCTTGAAGCTGTAAAAGAAAAACTTGCAACTCCTTATGGTCTTATGCTTTGTGCGCCTCCATTCACAATGACTCGTTCAGATATCATGAGTTCTGTAGTATTCCTTCCTGGTATTAAAGAAAATGCAGGTATCTTCAACCATACACAGGGTTGGGGTGTAATTGCTGAAATCATGAACGGAAATGGCGACCGTGCTTACGAATATCTTAAAGCTGCACTTCCAGCAAGCTACAATGACAGAGCTGAAGTTCGTCAGAGTGAACCATATGTTATTGGACAGACAACATATTCAACATACTCAAAACGACCAGGAAATACACGTACATCATGGCTTTCTGGTGCTGCAACATGGAACTATTACTCAACAACACAGTATATGCTTGGTATTCGTCCACAGTATAATGGTCTCCTTCTTGATCCATGTATTAAACATGATTGGGATGGATTCAAAGTTGAACGTCGCTGGCGTGGCATGAACTTGAAGATTGAGGTTAAAAATCCACAGCATATCTGCAAAGGTATTGAATATGTTGAAGTTGACGGAAAACGTCTCGATGCATGTTACATCCCTGTAGAAATGCTTAAAGATGGTTCTTCAATCGTTGCTGTTATGGGAAAAGATGCTAAAACATACGATGTTGAACGTGTTTAATGTAAATTAATTGGTGTCATCCTGCACTAAATATGTGTCATCCTGAACTAAATAAGTGTCATCCTGAACTTGTTTCAGGATCCCATCAGCTTATTAAAGATATGACACTAAAGAGGCCTGCTCCAAAAGGAAAGGGCCTTTTTAGTTTTAAAAGGGATTTGTAATGGAATTTTTAGATTTAATTAATAAAAGACACAGTATTAGAGAATATTCTGAAGAACCTGTTTCTATAGAAATTCTAAATAAACTTGTAGAATGGGCAAAATTAGCTCCATCCAGTAGAAATAAAAAACCTTGTGATTTTATTGTTGTGACTGAAAAAGAAATGCTTTCTAAATTATCACAATCAAAAGCCGCTGGATCTCAGATGCTTAAAAATGCAGGTGGAGCAATTGTAGTAACAGGGGACAGTTCTAAATCTGATGTATGGATAGAAGATTGTTCAATTGCAATGACTTATCTTCATCTTGCAGCAGTAGATTTGGGATTAGGCAGTTGCTGGATTCAAATCAGAAATCGCAAAACTGCTGATAACTCAGATTCAGAAAAATATATAAAAGAACTGTTTGGATTAAAAGAAAATACTGAAGTACTGGCAGTTTTGTCTTTAGGTAAAATAAAATCCTAGTTTCATACATTCATACAATTAAAAAATAAAAAAGGGAATAATAGAATTAATAAATCTATCATTCCCTTTTATAATTTATTTACAATAATAAATCAGTTTTTTATCTTACTAGTCATCCATTGCTTTGTATTCATCAAATAATACTTCAATTTCAGTATCACGTTTTGTACAAAGAGAAACAATGATTGTAGAAACAAGACAAACAATAAATGCTGGTAAAATTTCGTAAACACCAAATATTGGAGAAACGCTAGCTGGAATGTAGTGCCAAACAACATCTGTAATTCCACCTAAAAGTAAACCAACAATTGCTCCTGGTGCTGTTGTACGTTTCCAGTAAAGAGCTAAAATGATTAATGGACCAAATGTTCCACCAAATCCTGACCATGCAAAAGAAACTAAATCAAAAATAGAAGAGTTTGGATTTAATGAAAGAACAAGAGCAATTGCAGCAATTACAAATACTGTAATACGGCTTACAAGCATAACCTGTTTATCAGAAGCATTCTTTTTAATAATACCTTTGAAAATATCCTGTCCAATGGCAGATGATGCAGAAAGAAGCTGTGAGTCTGCAGTAGACATTGCAGCTGCAAGAATAGCACAAAGGAAAATACCTGCAATAAATGCTGGATACATATTATTCATTGAAACACTGAATACTGTTTCAGAAGCACCTGCTGCAAGAAGAATACCTTTGTTTTTAAGATATACAGTTCCTAAAGCACCAATCAAAATAGCTCCAATATAAGCAATAATCATCCAGATAATACCTACACGGCGAGCAATTTTAATTTCTTTGTTTGAACGGCATCCCATAAAGCGAACAATAATATGTGGCATACCAAAGTATCCTAAACACCAGGCAAAAGCTGAAATAGCAGACATTACGCTAAATGAACTGTTTCCTTCAAAACCAGCTTTAAGTTCAGCACCAAATTCACCATCAAGTGCAGAAGAAATAAATCCTTTTACACCATCCATTGCATTTGCAGGACCACCAAGTGTAACAATAAGAATTACAGATGTAACAACGAATGCAATAAAAATTAATGCACCCTGAATAAAATCTGTTGTACATACAGCTTTGTATCCACCAAGAATTGTGTAAGAAAGAATAATTACGAAACCAATTGCAAGACCAATATTCCAGTTAAGTCCGAAAACTGAATTAAAAAGTTTTGCACATGCTACAAATCCAGATGCTGTGTAAATAGTAAAGAATAAAACAATGAAGATTACAGAGATGATTGAAAGTACATGAGATTTGTCATTAAAACGTTTTGTAAGGAATTCAGGAATTGTAATAGAATCGCCAAACTTGATTGAACATTTACGTAAACGTTTAGCAATAAAAAGCCATGCTAAATATGTACCAACAATTAAACCAAGAGCTGTCCATAAAGTTTCTTTAAAACCACCAAGATAACACAATCCAGGAAGTCCCATTAAAAGCCATGCAGATGAATCTGAAGCTTCTGCAGATAAGGCTGTAACCCAAGGACCAACGTTTCTACCGCCTAAGAAAAAGTCAGAAGCAGAACTGTTTCCCTTCGCATTTCTTAATCCAACAAAAACCATAAGGCCAAGATACAGAACAAATGCAATAATCATTGCGATTGTTGATGCAGTCATATGTATACCCCACTTTTAAAAATTAAAAATCGTATAATTATACAAAATTATTACATAAAAATACATATATATGGAATAAAAAAAATTAATTTCTTGCTTTTATTTTATTTCTTTTCTATATTTAATTTAAGATAAACAACACTTTCTGTCTTTTCAATGAAAGTAAGGAGAAAATAGTGTCTGATTGTAATCATGAATGCGGCTCTTGTGGTAAGAGTTGTTCGGAAAGAGATTTTAAGGCTTATTTAAATAAAAAAAGCAGCGTAAAAAAAGTAATTGGAATTGTAAGTGGAAAAGGTGGAGTAGGTAAATCTCTCGTAACCAGTCTTCTTGCTTCTAAAGTTTGTAAAGATGGATTTAAAACTGCAATTCTTGATGCTGATATTACAGGTCCATCTATTCCAGAAAGTTTTGGTGTTGGCGGACAGAGAGCAACTGCAGTAGATGGTGAAGAAGCTTTAAATCCTGTTGTAACAGATTCAGGAATTCAGCTTATGTCAATGAATTTTCTTCTTGAAAACGAAAATGATCCTGTTATCTGGCGTGGTCCTGTAATTGGTGGTGCAGTAAAACAGTTCTGGACAGATGTAATCTGGAAGGATGTAGATTTTATGTTTGTTGATATGCCACCTGGAACCGGCGATGTACCTCTTACAGTTTTCCAGAGTCTTCCTGTAGATGGAATTATTGTTGTATCTTCTCCACAGCAGTTAGTTCGTGTGATTGTAGAAAAAGCAGTTAATATGGCAAATATGATGAACGTTCCAATTCTTGGTCTTGTTGAAAATATGAGTTATGTTAAATGTCCAGATTGTGGTAAAGAAATTACAGTTTTTGGTAAATCAAATATTGATGGAATTGCAAAAAGCTTTAATCTTCCAGTTCTTGCCCGTATTCCAATGGAAGAATCAACCAGTCGCGCAATTGATGCCGGTGATGTTGAAAGTCTTAATATTCCAGAATTGGAACAGGCCGCAAAAGCAGTAGAAAATCTTTTAAAATAAAAGGCAGTTTGATAAAAAAAAGAGACGAACAGAAAGTTCGTCTCTTTTTTTTATCACCGCTACGTCCGCCCTTCGCTAACGCTCATCCTCCTCAGTCGCTCGAAACCTCGTTCCCTGCGGTGGACTACGGGGCTCCCATCGCTAACTGAAAATAAATCTTCATAATTACAAAACAAAACCATCTTTTTTAAGACATAATTTTATAAATTCACTATAATGTAATTATCTTTTCAAAAAATAGAGGTTTTTATGGCACTTACTAGTGTTTCTCCAGTTGATGGACGTTACGAGGGTAAAACAAAATGTTTGCAGGGGTATTTCAGTGAGATGGCTCTTATGAAATATCGTATTTATACTGAAATCAATTATTTGATTAAGCTTTTGGAAACTCCAATGCTCAAAGAAAGAGTAAAGGAACCAGTTGATGCAGCAAAATTACGTTCTATCATCGACATTACAGTTGAAGATGCTGAAATTATTAAGGCTTTTGAAACAAAAGGTTACGATGGTACACCAGCTACAAATCATGACGTAAAGGCCATTGAATATTTTATTAAACGCAAGATTAAAGAAATGGGCATGGAAAATATTCTTGAATATGTTCACTTTGCTCTTACTTCAGAAGATATTAACAACATCAGTTATGGTCTTATGATTCGTGATGCTGTAAATGAAGTTGTTCTTCCAGAAATCCTTAAGATTTACGACAGCCTTTATAAACTGGCAGTTGAACACAAAGATCTTTCAATGCTTGCAAGAACTCACGGTCAGCCAGCAACTCCAACAACTTTCGGTAAAGAAGTATTGGTTTTTGTAAACCGTATGAGAGAAGAACTGGTTCAGCTTGGAAATATTGATATTCTTCTTAAACTTAACGGTGCTACAGGCGGATTCAATGCTCATAACTTTGTATTCCCAGAATTCGACTGGATTAACTTCAGCCACGAACTTATTAATTCTTTTAATAACAGTATTACTCCAATGGATAATACATATATGAGCGTAAAACCTCTCAAAGTTCGTTTTAATCCTATTACTGCTCAGATTGAACCACACGATTCATACCTCCGTGTATTTGATGGTGTAAAACGCATCAATAATATCCTTATCGACTTTGCAATGGACACATGGCGCTACATTTCCGACGGATGGATTAAACAGCGTGCAGTTGCTGGCGAAATCGGTTCTTCTGCTATGCCACATAAAGTAAATCCAATCGATTTTGAAAATGCAGAAGGAAACTTCGGTTTTGCAAATTCAATGTTCGAATTCTTTGTTCGTAAACTTTGTATCAGCCGTTTACAGAGAGACCTTACAGATTCAACTGTAGAACGAAACATGGGTGTAGCATTTGCACATTCTATGATTGGTTATGCCAGCCTTGAAAAAGGTTTAGGAAAAATCGAAGTTAATGCAGACAAAATTACAGAAGCATTGGAAACAACTCCAGAAGTTCTTGCAGAAGCATATCAGAACCTTCTTCGTATGAGTGGAGTAGATAAACCTTATGAAAGACTTAAGGAAATTACTCGCGGTAAGAAAGTTTCCATTGAAGATTTCCATAACCTTGCAAAAAATCTTAATGTAAGTGATGAAGTAAAAGCTCGTCTTCTTGCTGCAACTCCACTTACTTACACAGGTTTAAGCGGAAAAATTGTAGAACAGTTTGTTGCAAAAATTAACTAAATAGTTTTTTGACATCACAGTTTTAGTAGCTGTTATATAGGTAATATGATGTATTTATTGCATTGTATTACCTTTTTTTATTTTAGCAGTAGTTCAGATTTTGAAAAGTAAAAAATACAATATAAAATCTGAAAAAGGTTTGATTACAACAGATTATACTCCTAAGCAACTTTATGATTACACCCATTTTGTTTATGAAATTCCTCTGAAATATAATTCAAATGAAACAACGGTAGAAGGAATTGATATTACAGAATTTATCTCAAAAATTAATTCTACAAAAATCAAAGTATTTATAGCAGTTCGCGGAGATTATGATCTTAATTGTAAAACTGAAGCACTTGATGCCTCGAATATATTAAGACAGTATGCAACTGTTTGTACAACTCCAGAATTAACTGATAATGAATATTTTAGTAATGAACAAAAGTTAGTCTTTCAGCAGGTGTTAGGCTGTAATTATATTCCTGAAGATTTATAAATAAATATTTATGGAAATATTGTGACGTAAGCGGAGATAGTGAAATAGATGCTGTAGATGCTAGTTGTATGTTGAAATTTTATGCATTGGAACAAACATCAGTGGGGAATTTTGATATTGAAGCAACCTGGAAGGAAATTTTAGGAGAATAATTTCTTAAAATTTTCTCCTAAATTCATTTGACTTCTAAACTTTTTCAGAATAAAATGGAATTAATAATATAACCCGGTGGGTATAAAACGGTGAATCTGGAAATGATTTACTGTTAATCAAAGCTCAATAAAATGAGCTCTCTCAGGAGGCCAATAAAAAATGGCAAAAGTAGAACTTAAGGGTATTGGAAAAATTTACGACGGCGGTGTTCGTGCTGTAACAAATTCTAATATCACAATCGAAGACAAAGAATTCTGTGTATTTGTAGGACCATCTGGATGTGGTAAATCAACTACACTCCGTATGATTGCTGGTCTTGAAGACATTTCTGAAGGAAAACTCTTCATTGACGGTATCGAAATGAATGACGTTCCACCAAAGGATCGTGATATCGCAATGGTATTCCAGAACTATGCTCTTTACCCACATATGACAGTATATGATAACATGGCTTTCGGTCTTAAAATCCGTAAAATGGATAAAGCAGAAATCGACCGCCGTGTACGTGAAGCTGCTAAACAGCTTGACTTAACTCAGTATCTTGATCGTAAACCAAAGGCTCTCTCTGGTGGACAGAGACAGCGTGTTGCTGTAGGACGTGCTATCGTTCGTAATCCAAAAGTATTCTTGTTCGATGAACCTCTTTCTAACTTGGATGCTAAACTCCGTGTAACAATGCGTTCTGAATTGGCTGCTCTTCATAACAGACTTCAGGCTACAATGATCTACGTAACACACGACCAGATCGAAGCTATGACACTTGGTACAAAAATCGTTGTAATGAAAGACGGTATTATCCAGCAGATTGGTGCACCACTTTACCTCTACAACAACCCAATCAATAAATTCGTTGCAGGATTTATTGGTACACCTCCAATGAACTTCTTAACAGTAAAAGTTCTTGAAAAGAATGGTGCTATCGTTTGTGACGAAGGTTCATTCGAAATCAACCCAACAGCTGAACAGGCTAAATACCTTAAAGAATATGTAAATAAAGAAGTTACATTCGGTATTCGTCCAGAAGATTTAACATACGTTGAAAAACCAGCTGCTAAAGATGATATGCAGATGAAGATTACAAACAAAGAACCACTTGGTGCTGAAACACATCTTTACCTCATTTCTAACAAAGGACAGAGCATTATTGCTAAGACAACAGCTAATGCTGAATTCCGTTTAGGTGATTCAGTAAATGTTGTTCCTAACATGGAAAAAGCTAAGTTCTTCGTAATCAACCCAGATGGTGAAGAATTAAATATCTGTGACCAGATCGAAAAGAAATGGTAATTAGTCTTTAATTAGATTAAACAGAAGACCACTTGAATTTAATTTCAGGTGGTCTTTTTTTATATATATGGTCTGAGATGACAATTTAATATATTTTTGTTATCTTATAAATTATGAATAAAAATTCTCTTGTTTTATATAAAAATAACTGTGCAATTGTTAATGAAATTGAAAATGATAAATATCTTATAAAGTTTTGTACTCAGCCTGCAACTCCTACTGGAAAAAAAGCCGTTTATAGTGAACAGAAGGTTCGTGAAAAAGATTTTATTCTTTTACATAACGGTCCTGCCTCATCTTTAGAAAAAGTTCTTGCTTTTGAAGATTTATCTATTAACTCACAGATTGAAGAAATTTATGAATTGTTAATTTCTGATGAAACAACAGCTGCAGCTCCAATTAGTTTTGAAGAATTATGTGAATTAATACGAGGTTCTTTTTCTGCAGAAGAATGCTGGTTTGTGTATTCAACATTGTCTCAGGATATTCATTTTTCTGTTTCCTCGGATGATTTTAAAAACGGAAAAATAGTTTTTGTTCCAAGAACTCAACAGGAAATTGATTCAATTAATCAGAAAAAATTTGAAAAAGAACATGAAGCAGAAATTCGTCAGGCATTTATTCAAAGATTAAAAGATAAAAAACTTAATCTTCCTGATGATGCAATGCTTATGGGTGAAGTTGAAGCTTTTGCTTTATGTAAAACTGAAAAATCAAAAGTTTTACAGGAAGCTGGATTTCCGCTGGATATTGAAAAAGCTCATCAGCTGTTAATTGATACACAAATCTGGCCTTTTACTAAAAATCCTTATCCTACAAGATTTGGTTTTTCTTTTGATTCTGCAAAAGATGCCTTAGGTGCAATGCCGGAAGAAGAAAGAATTGAAGTTCCTGGTTTTGCTTATGCAATTGATGGAGAACATTCTACAGACCCGGATGATGCTGTTGGTTATGATGGTGAATATGTGTGGGTTCATATTGCAGATCCTGCATCTTCTGTTGCTCCTGATTCCGTAATTGATATTGCTGCAAGAAATCGGGGAACAACTTTATATATTCCAGAAGGTGCTTCCAGAATGTTATGTGAATCTTGTCTTGAAGATTATGCTCTTGGGTTAAAACAATATTCTTCTGCATTGTCTTTCAGATTAAAACTTGATGAAAATGCTGAAATTCAGGAATGTAAAATATTTAGAACTCATGTAAATGTAAAACGTTTGACTTATAAGCAGGCAGAAGAACAGAAAGATTCTGAAGAATTAAAGCCTCTTTTTGAAATTGCCAGAAAAAACCTGGAAAAACGTACAAAAAATGGTGCTGTTACAATTCAAATGCCCGAAGTTCATATTTACGTAGACAAAGAAACAAAGAAAGTTTCTGTTGAACCTGATGAAAAATATGAATCAAATGCAATGATTCAGGAAATGATGCTTCTGGCTGGAGAAGGTGCTGCAAGATTTGCTTTCGAAAATCAAATTCCATTTCCTTTTGTTAGTCAGGAGTCTCCTAATTTTCCGGAAAATGTTCCAGAAGGCTGGGCAGGCCAGTTTGCTAAAGTAAAATGTATGCGAAAACGTTCAGTGGGAATTACACCTGCGCCTCATGCTGGAGTTGGACTTTCTTTTTACAGTCAGGTTACTTCTCCTTTACGTCGTTATGGAGACCTGGTTGCTCATCAGCAATTAAGAGCGTTTATAAAAGGTGAACGTTTGATTGATAAAGATGAAATGCTTATGAGAATTTCTGCAGGAGATGCAGCTTCTCTGGCAGCTAAAAAGGCAAGCCGATTAAGTGATACTCATTGGAAACTGGTTTATCTTTTACAGAATCCAGAAAATCAATATGAAGGATTTTGTATTGACTTAAAAGGAAAAGATGCTTTGTTCCTTATTCCTTCTTTAGACATGCAGACTACTTTGCAAAATACAGAAGATTTTAAACTGAATGATAAAGTTTTATTAAAAATGTCTAAGGTTGATATTCCGGAACAAAAAGTAATGTTTTCTATTGTAAGATAAAATTAATTCAGGGTTTTAGGGACTTGTCCCTAGGAGAAGGGGTGGCGGAAGACTGCTGGCAGGCTGGAGTCAGGGGAAGGCTTTCCCCTTTTTTTTTCTTCTTTATTAATATTTTGCAAATCAGTATAATACATTTTGAAATTCATTTTTTAGAGGAAATCTTATGATAGTAATGAAATTTGGCGGTTCATCTGTCGCAAATGCTGAAAGAATTAAACATGTAGCTTCAATTATTAAGGCATATAAAGAAAAACGTCCTGTTGTTGTATTATCTGCTATGGGAGATACAACTGATCATTTATTGGAAGCTGCAGATAAAGCTGTTGAAGGTATTGTTGATGTTGCCGGTGTTGCTAAACTTCATGAAGATACTGCTGCAGAACTTGGTGTTAATATTGAAACAATTCAGGCTCTTCTTGTTGAGTTACAGCAGTTGCTTACTGGTATTTCTATGCTTAAAGAAATCAGTAAACGTTCGAGAGATTATCTTGTAAGTTTTGGTGAAAGAATGTCTGTTCGTATGATGGCAGCTTATCTTGAAAAAGAAGGTATTCCTGCTCAGTTCTACGATGCATGGGATATTGGTATTAAATCTGACAGTAATTTTATGGCTGCAGAACTTTTAGATGAAGTATGGGATTCTATTCCTGCCAGTCTTAATTCTTATAAAGATGGTTCTGATAATAAGATTCCTATTGTTACAGGTTTTATTGCAAAAGATGTAAAAGGAAATATTACAACTTTAGGTCGTGGTGGTTCGGATTTAACAGCAACTATGATTGGTGCTGCAATGAGAGCCGAAGAAGTTCAGACCTGGAAAGATGTTGATGGTATTTTAACAACTGATCCTCGTGTTGTAAAAGAAGCTAAACCTGTTCCAGAGGTAACTTACGAAGAAGCTCAGGAACTTGCTATGTTTGGTGCTCAGGTTCTTCATCCTCGTTCAATGATGCCTGTTAGAAAAACTGGAACTCCTGTTCGCGTAAAAAACTCATATAATATTTCAAGTCCAGGTTCTATCATTGTAGAAAAACATAATGGTACAGTTCCTCCTGTTCGTGCAATTACAACTGTTAAAAATATTACTTTAATTGATATTGTTTCTTCAAGAATGCTTGGTGCTGCAGGTTTCCTTGCTCACGTATTCAATAATTTCTTAAAATGGAACGTTTCTATTGATGTAATTGCTACTTCTGAAGTTTCTGTTTCTCTTACTGTAAATACAAAAGCAGATTTATCTGGTCTTATTGCAGATCTTGAACAGGCTAGTCAGGTTACTGTAAAAAAGGAAAAAGCTATTGTTACAATTATTTGTGATGCTGCTCATTCTTCTGCAATTCTTGCTTCTGGTTTTGATGCTCTTGCTGATGAAGGAATTAATGTTCAGATGATTTCTCAGGGTGCAAGTAAAGTAAATATCAGTATGATTGTTAATGCTGATGAAGCTGAAAAAACTGTACAGATTTTGCACGGTGCTTTCTTTAACTAGAAAAAAAACGAATAAAAATTGGAGATAAAACATTGTTCTAAAATACAAGTTCGTCAAGGCACGCTGACGCTTAAAACCTTGACAAACTTGTTTAGCGGTTTATCTCCAGAGGAGGATAAAACCGCTATGAAAATTGCATTAGTTGGATATGGAAAAATGGGGCACATGATTGAACAGTGTGCAAAAAGAGATGGTCATGAAGTTGTGGCTACAATAGATGTTTTTGCAGATGATGCTTCTGTTAAAGTTGAAAATGGAGATACAGATGCTATTGTAAGAGCTGTAAAATCCAGCGGGGCAGAAGGAATTATAGAATTTACTCATCCATCTTCTGTAATTGCTAATATCAAAGCTTTGTTGCCATTAGGATTGCCTCTTGTTGTTGGTACTACTGGCTGGAATGACAAACATGAAGAAATTGCTGCTTTGGCTAAAGAAGTTGGTGGAACAATTATGACTGCAGGTAATTTTTCTATTGGTGTAAATATGTTCTACAAAATCGTAGAAGAAGCTGCAAAAATTATGGCTGATTATTCTGAATATGACGTTGCTACATGGGAAGCTCATCATAATCAGAAAGCTGATAGTCCATCTGGTACAGCACTGGAGATTGCTCGTCGTGTTATGATTGGAAATCCTTCTAAAACAGAAATGGTTTTTGATGCTTTCCATGAAAGACCTAAAGCTAATCAGCTTCATGTAAGTTCAACTCGTTGTGGTAATATTCCTGGAACTCATAAAGTTTTCTTTGATGGAACTGCAGATACAATTGAACTTACACATACTGCTCGTAGCCGCGAAGGTTTTGCAGTTGGTGCTGTTAAATGTCTTGCTAAATTGGATTCTTCAATTAAAACAGGAAAACTTCAGCGCGGTAATTTATACGGCTGGAGCGATTTGTTCTAATCTATTTGATCATTAACAATCCGCTGGTAATGACAAGAATTTCGGAACTTACCAGTAGGATTGTATTAATTATTCTTTGTATTCTTTCACTAAATTTAAACTTTCCCGCATTTCTTAAAATCTGATAAATAATAAATAAAATTAAAATTGATGTTCCTGCGGTTAAAATATAAGCATAACCACGTCTACTTCTTTGTACTGTAATAATTGCACAGAAATTTAAAAAAGCTGCTGGTAAATAAGAAATTAAACTGAATAATATAAAAATCTTTTTCTGCTTTCTGATAAAAAAGAAAAGTACAATGAATAATACTAAATATATTGCTGCAGCAATTATTTTTGTGATTCTGTATACAGGGTAAATATTAAAAGTAGATCCATATAAGTCTATCCATGTAAATGTACTGATTGTGAAAAACAGAAAATTAAGGAATTTTGCAAAACGGCTTTTATCAATAACTGCAAATAATCCGGATATTGTAATAGATGTAAGTGAAATAATGGTAATCTTTACAATATGAGTAGAATCAGGCATAAAATCTCTTAGTAGAAAAAGTATGATTGTACCTGCTGCAGGAATAATAAAAGCTTCTGGTATTGTCTGTAATAATTTAAGGTTTTTGATTGCACCGAAAATGTATAAAGCAAGTGCAATTACAATGATTGAAACCGATATAGAAAGAACTGTGTTCATAAAATTCACCTTTACTTCAGGATTAATCTTTTTAATATTTTTGTATTATAACACAAAATAACGAGTTAAAAATATTAAAACATGTTATTTTTGAAGGAACAATGTTTTACTTAATAAAAAAACATAATATTAAGTTAAAATACTTAATTTAATGTTATTTTTTTCATTTTTGAGTAAATTTTCCTATGCCAATCTTTCAAATATGTGTTACAATAAATCATTATGGCAAAATTACACTTAAACAAGACTTTGCGAAATTTTATAATTGCAGTTGCAGCAATTTATATTATTTTCGCCTTGATTAGTTTGATTCCTGTAAAAGACAACAGTAAGGAGTATGAAACACTTGATGATTCAAATGTTTCAACAAAATTGTCTGTTGTTAAAACTTACACAGATTACAAAAGGGAACATGCTAATATTAAAAGTTCTGTGACAGCTGTAGATGTTGATGTACTGAATTTTGATGAAGAAAATTCAACTGGTGCACGTATCGAACAGAATTATCACGGAAAAGACGTTGTATTTACAGAAGATCGTTCTTCTGTAACATGGACAGTTGAAGTTCCAGAAGAAGGACTTTATAACGTTGAAATGGAATATATTGCAACACCATCTCGAAACGTTAATATGGAAAGAATCATTTATATAAATGGTGAAGTTCCATTCTCTGGTGCAGATACACTTTCATTCTTCCGTTTGTGGAAAGATGGCGGCCCAGTTACATTTGATAACCGTGGTAATAGTATTCGACCAACACAAACAGAATTTTTTGATTATCAGACTGTCAGATTTAAAAGTGATTTAGGTTATGAAGTTGATCCTTATCAGTTCTATTTCAAAGCTGGTGAAAATACAATTACACTTGAATCAACAAACGAACCTATGGCAATTTCAAAACTTGCCCTCGTTCCTGCATTTAAATATGATACATACGAACAGTATTTGAAAAAACAGCCAGGAAGTCCAGATACTGCTAATACCAGTGATTTCCAGCTTAAAATTCAGGGTGAAGATGCTGTTGCAAGATCAGATCCTTCTTTGTTTGCAAAATATGATCGTTCTTCAGCAACAACAGAACCTTATAATGTAAAAAATACTGTTTTCAACTATATTGGTGGAGATTCTTGGAAAGCTCCTGGACAGTGGATTGAATGGAATTTTGATATTCCTGAAGATGGATGGTATACAATTTCGGTAAAAGCACGTCAGCTTTATCAGCGCGGTTACCTTACTTGTAGAACTGTTTATATTGACGGTGAAGTTCCAATTGATGCCCTTAAATCTGTTGAATTTAATTACAGTTCAGACTGGGAAATGCTTACACTTTCTGATGCAGATAAAAATCCTTATAATTTCTATCTTAAAAAGGGTACACACTCTATCAGACTTGAAGCAACTCTTGGTGAAATTGGTAATGTAATTAATGAACTTCAGAATAGTATTTCAAGATTGAATACAATCTATCGTACAATTCTTGTATTAACTGGTACTTATCCAGATCAGTTCCGTGATTATGAAATTCACAAAGTTTATCCAGATGAATATGAAGCAATGCATACAGAAAGTATGATTCTCTATCGTCTTGTTGATAGATTTGTAAAAATTACTGGACAGAAATCTGATAAAATCGCTGCTGCTGAAACTCTTGCATTGGAATTAAAGCAGTTCTATAAAGATCCTCAGAAAATTACACAGGCATTTACAACATTCAAGAGCAATACAACATCTCTTTCATCATCAATGCTTTCTTTAACAGAAACAAAACTTGATGTAGATTATATTCTCGTTCAGAATGCTGGAAAACCTGTTAAGAGTGTTAAGGCTAATTTCTTTACAAATGCATGGCATGAAATCTATTCATTCTTCACTTCATTCTTTGTTGATTCAACAAGTTTAGGTAGTGTTTACGATGAAAATGATGAGCACCTTATTGAAGTTTGGATTGTAACAGGTCGTGACCAGAGTCAGATTCTTAAAAATATGATTGATGATTCTTTCTCTCCTGTAACAGATATTAAAGTAAACGTAAAACTTATTTCTATCGACTCATTGCTTAATGCTGTAGTTGCTGGAAATGGTCCTGATGTTGTTATTTCTGTTGATGCATCTAAACCTGTAAACTATGCTTTACGTAATGCAAACGTTAACTTAATGCGTTTCCCAGATTGTGAAGAAGTTCTTAAACAGTTTAAACCAAGTGCTTATGAACCATATAAATACAATGGTGGACTTTATGCATTACCAGAAACTGAAGCATTCAACCTTCTTTTCTACAGAAAAGATATTCTTGCTCAGCTTGGTCTTGAAGTTCCAAAAACATGGGATGATTTAATTAATATTCTTCCAACTCTTCAGGGTAATAACCTTGATGTTGGTATTCCATATCCTTCATTGCTTACACCTGATATGTCTACATTCTACTCAATGGTATATCAGAATGGTGGTACAGTTTATAATCCAAAAGGTACAAGAACACTTCTTGACAGTGAAGAAGGTATTTCAGCATTTAAGACATACACAAGTTTCTTTAACAGCTATGGTTTACCTGCCAACTATGACTTTGTAAACCGTTTCCGAACTGGTGAAATGCCACTTGGTATTGCAAACTATGCTTCATACAACACATTAGTTGTTGCAGCTCCAGAAATCCGTGGATTATGGGATTTTACTTATATTCTTGGATCTGAAAAAACTGACGAAGAAGGAAATACTTATATTAACCGTGCAACTGTTGCAGGTGGTGTAAGCTGTATGATGATTAAGAAAGGTATGGATCTTATGGATCTTGATATTTCTAACTCTCAGGAACTTGTTTACAGTGCTTTCGGTGGAAAAACATTTGATAGTACTGAAGTACCAGGTGTTGATGCAAAGACTTGGGCTGCAGTAATGAAAAATGAAACTCGTATTCAGGATTCATGGAAATTTATGAAATGGTGGGTTTCTGCTGAAACACAGGTTCGCTTTGGTAGAGAAATGGAAGCTACTCTTGGTGCTTCTGCTCGTTATACAACAGCAAACCTTGAAGCTTTAAAACAGCTTTCTTGGAATACATCTCAGCTTGAAGTTCTTGAAAAATCCCTTGATGAATCAGTGGGAATTCCAGAAGTTCCAGGTAGTTACTACACACCAAGACATATCGTAAACGGTACACGTAAGGTTATTAACTCTAAAGAAGATGCTCGTGAAACTCTTATTGATTACGCACGTAAGATTAACGAAGAGTTAATTCGTAAACGACAGGAATTTAATCTTCCAACAGAGTAAGGGGTACATGATGTCAAATATGTGGAATAAATATTTCGGTAAGAAAAAACTGCAATTATCAGATACTATACGTAATGCAAAAGTTCATAAGTTCTGTTATCTGTTCCTTTTGCCATATGCAGTTTTATTTATAACATTTAATGTTTTGCCTATTATTAACTCAATTTATTATAGTTTTACAAACTTTAATATTTTGGAAAAACCAGAATTTATTGGTGCAAGAAACTATATTAACTTGTTCCTTCAGGATGAAGTATTTCAGATTGGTGTAAAGAATACATTCTTTATTGCTGTAATTACAGGTCCTGTTGGTTATATTATGGCATTCCTTTTTGCCTGGTTAATTAATGAACTTCCAAAATGGATTCGTACATTAGTTGTATTCTTCTTCTATGCACCATCTATTGCAGGAACTGCTTATTTAATCTTTAAACAGTTGTTCAGTGATGACCAGTATGGTTGGCTTAACTCTTGGTTAATGCAGGTTGGTTTTACAACTTCTCCAATTACCTTCTTAACAGATCCAAAATACGTTATGGGTGTAATTATTCCTGTAATTTTGTGGCAGTCACTTGGTGCAGGATTCCTTTCATTCGTTGCTGGTCTTAAAGGTATTGATAAATCTCAGTATGAAGCTGGTTATATTGACGGTGTTCAGAACAGATGGCAGGAATTGTGGTACATTACTCTTCCAAACATGAAACCAATGTTGTTATTCGGAGCTGTAATGTCAATTACATCTGCATTCAACGTTTGTGATGTTCCAAGAGCGTTAGCAGGATATCCTTCAACAGATTATTGTGCTCGTACAATTGTAACTCACTTGTTCGACTATGGTTTCGAACGTTTCGAAATGGGTTATGCTTCTGCAATTGCAGTTGTATTATTCCTTGCAATGATTGTTTGTAATAAAATTATTCAGTCTCTCTTAAATAGAGTTGGACACTAGGATTGGAGGTTTAAGAAATGAGAAGAAATAAGTATCTTGAAGGACCAACGATCCATCATTATAAATTCAGAAGAAAGCCAAACAGATCTCTTGGTGGAGACCTTGGTGTTTATATTTTTCTGTTTATTTGTTCAATGATAATGGTATTCCCATTGTTCTACGCAATTACTTCATCTTTAAAACCTCTTGATGAACTTTTAAAGATGCCACCTGATATTATTGCCAGAAACCCAACATTGGATAACTATTCAGACTTGTTTATTACTTTAAGTCAGTCTTGGGTTCCATTTACAAGATATGTTTACAACACAGTTTTTGTAACATTATTTGGTACATTGGGACATGTTATTATTGCTTCTATGGCTGCATACGTTCTTGCTAAGTACAGATTCCCTGGTGGTCAGGTATTCTTTAAAATTGTAGTACTTGCTTTGATGTTCAGTGGTTATGTAACAGGTATTCCAAACTATTTGATTATGTGTCGTCTTCACATGGTTGATACATATTGGGCATTAATTCTTCCAGCTATTGGTGGTTCTATGGGGCTCTTCCTTATGAAACAGTTTATGGAAGGTTTCCCAATGTCACTTATTGAAGCTGCAAAAATCGATGGTGCTCGTGAATGGACAATTTTCTGGAAACTTGTAATGCCTAACGTAAGACCTGCTTGGCTTACAATTTCTATTTTCTCTATTCAGGGATTATGGAATAACCCACAGACAGCTTACATTTATACAGAAGCAAAGAAAATGCTTAGTTATGCACTTACTCAGATTCAGGCTGGTGGTATTGCTCGTACTGGTCAGGGTAACGCTGTAATTGTATTTACAATGTCAGTTCCTATTATTTTCTTTATCTTCTCTCAGAGTCAGATTATTGAAACAATGGCAACTTCTGGTCTTAAGGATTAATGGTGGTAAGTATGAAAAAATTATTAGTAACATTTACATGTCTTTTCACACTTTGCGCCGGTCTTTTTGCA
Organism: Treponema sp.; assembly: GCA_024402635.1. Taxonomy (GTDB): domain Bacteria; phylum Spirochaetota; class Spirochaetia; order Treponematales; family Treponemataceae; genus Treponema_D. The sequence goes on from JAKSTJ010000018.1 coordinate 33,026, forward strand.
AAGGGTGATACATATATTTTTGACTATTGGTCAGAAATCGAAAAATCTCCAGATGTTTACAGAGTTTCAAATGTTGTTTATGCAGATACATTGGGATTAGACAAGCAGTTAAATAATCCAAATGGTTTATTCTGTGTGGATGATTTACTTTATATCTGTGATTCAGATAATAACAGAATTCTTGAACTTACTTATAATAACGATAAATCTGTTACACTTAACCGTGTAATTGAAGAATTTGTTTCAGATGATGAATCAGTTGTAACAAGTTTTAACAGTCCACAGGATTTGTTCGTAAATAAAGACAGATCAATTTTTATTGCAGATACTGGAAACGGTCGTGTTGTAAAACTTGATGCTGATTTGAATTACATCTGTTCATTTGTTGAACCTGATGATCCAACTTATGAAAAAGGTAAAACTTTCTATCCACAGAGAGTTGTTGCAGATGAAAAAGGTCGTGCATATATTCTTGCTAAGAACGTAAATAAAGGTTTCTTAAAATATGAATATGATGGAAGTTTTACAGGTTTCTATGGTGCCAGTGAAGTAACTTATAACTGGACAGATTATATCTGGAAAAAACTTGCAACAAGAGCTCAGCGTGAACAGATGGAATTATTTGTTCCAACTGAATATTCAAATGCTTATATCGACAACGAAGGATTTATTTATGCCGTTACAAAAACATTCCAGCAGTGGGATTTGCTTTCTGATAAGGCTAAACCAATTCGTCGCTTAAATGCTCTTGGAAATGATATTCTTATTAAGAACGGTGAATATTTACCAATTGGTGATTTACAGTGGGGAAATGCTGCTGGTATTAAAGATCCATCACATTTTACTGATATTACAGTTCTTGATAACGAAGTATATATTGCTGTAGATGAATCACGTGGACGTTTGTTCGGATATAATAATCAGGGATATTTACTTTTTGCATTTGGTGGAAAAGGTAATATTGATGGATTCTTCCGTTCTCCTTCAGCAGTTGAACATATTGGAAGAGACTTATTCGTTCTTGATTCTCAGGATGGTTCTGTAACTGTACTGACTCCAACAAATTATGGAGACAATATTTACAATGCTACTGAATATTATGCAGAAGGAAATTATGATGATTCTGCTGATACATGGGCTGATGTATTAAAACAAAACGGTAACTATGACCTTGCTTATATTGGACTTGGAAAATCATTCTTGAGACAGGAAAAATATAAAGATGCAATGGACTTCTTTAAATTAAAACGTGATAAACGTGATTATTCTAAGGCATTCCAGTATTACAGAAAGGAATGGATTGAAGATAATATTGGTTGGGTTATTGCATTAATCCTTGTGGTAGTTCTTGTTCCACTTATTATCAAGAAAATTATTGGATTTGTACGGGAGCTTAAATCATTATGAGTTATGTAACAAAAAATCTTAAGAAATTAATACAAAAAGACACTTACGTTCATTTCTTGCAGACTCTGCGATACTCTTTGTACGTAATTCTTCATCCAGCAGATGGAAACTGGGATTTGATTCATGCAAAACGCGGTTCATATTCTGCTGCAAATTTTATTGTAATTCTTACTTTACTTACACATATCTGGAAGTTGCAGTATACAAGTTTCATTTTTAATGAAGTAAACTGGGAAAAGGTTAATATTTTCAAGGAAATAGCAACTATTCTCTTACCACTTGCAATTTTCTGTATTTGTAACTGGGCGGTTACAACACTGTTCGATGGTAAAGGTCACTTGGGAGATATTTATAAGGGTACTGCTTATGCATTAACTCCTTATCCATTAATTCAGATTCCTTTAATTATCATAAGTCAGTTCTTGACTGTTGAAGAAGGAACTTTCTATGAAGTATTTAATACTGTTTCCCTTGTATGGTGTGCATTATTGATTTTCATGGCAATGATGATGATTCATCAGTTTGGATTTGGTAAAACTTTATTGTTTACATTTATTACCATCTTCGGAATGCTTGTATTCATTTTCATCATGCTTTTGTTCTTCAGTATGATTTCACAGGGTGTTGCATACTTTGTTTCTCTTACACGAGAAGTAATGTTCAGATTAAACTGATAGGTGAGTAAATTATGGAAAAAATGAAAAAAGAAAATAAAGCACCTAAAGAAAAGAAGGCAAAAAAAGGAATGCCAGAAGGATACATTGGTCGTCCAAAACCAATGAAAACTAAAAAATTTGAATTCCATAAGCCAACTGTAGGTTTTTATATTGGTTTAGTATTTTTCCTTGCTTTAGCAGGTCTTGTTACTTATGTAGGTATTAGACTTGCAAATGTTGGAAATGTAAAAGAAAGAGACTTTGAATTTTATGAGTATGAAGCAGAAAAACAGCCTGAATCATATGTTCTTGAAAATGATTATTTAAAATTTGAACTTGATCCAGTAACAACACAGTTTTCTGTAACAAAGAAAAGTACTGGTGTAGTTTGGTATTCAAATGACCCAGAATCTGACAACGATGCTATTTCTCTTCCAAAAGAAAAAAATAACATGAAGTCACCATTCTTTGTAAAATATTCAACAGAAAACGGTGTTGATGATGTTTATGATGTTTATACAAACTCTGTAAAAAGACAGTTTTATAATGTATCAGGTGATAAAAATACTGTAACTGTAAATTATACTGTTGGCCAGATGGATCGTGAATATACAATGCCATTAGCAATTTATGCAGATGAAATGGATGCATATCTTGAAAAAATGGCAAAAAGCGACCAGAACAAGATCCTCAGATACTATAAACAGATAGTATATGATGAACTTGATGCTGCTGCTCAGGAAGAAATGCTTGAAAAATACGAAGATTTGAAATCTCAGGATATCTATCTTGCTCGTGATTCAAATAAAGCATTTGAAAAAGAGAAAGCAGAAGAAATCTTTGAAAAAGCTGGATATACATATGATGAATATTTAGTACATAAAGCTATTTACAAAGAATCAAATATTAAAGATGTTCCTCAGTTTGACTTAACAGTTACATATAAACTGGATAAAGACAGTCTTATTGTAGATATTCCATTTGATAAAATTTCATATAAATCAATCTATCCAATTACACAGGTATCAATTCTTCCATACTTTGGTAGTTCATCTATTAATGACAATGGATTTATGTTTGTTCCAGAAGGTGGTGGTAGTTTAATCAACTTCAATAATGGAAAAACAAAACAGAATGCATACTATAGCGATGTATATGGATGGGATTATGCCACAGACCGTAAAGCTGTAATTAAAGAAACAAAATCAGCATATCCTGTATTTGGTATGTCTTATACAGATAAAGATGCAAGTTTTATTTCTATTATTGAAAAAGGTTCTGAATATGCCAGCATTACTGCAGAAATTTCTGGTAAACTTGCAAACTATAACTATGTAAGAGCAGAATACAAAATGCTTCACAGAGAACAGTTTGAAGTTTCAACAAGAAATACAAGTGCTCAGTATTCATACGAACAGACTTTACCAGCAGGTGAAAGTTTAGTTCAGGTTTATAAGTTTATTGATTCAAGTTCTTATGTTGATATGGCTAAAGCATATAGAGAATATCTCTTCGGTTCTTCAGCTAAAAAGACAAATAACCAGGAAGTTCCTTTAGTAATGGAAATTGTTGGTGCTGTAGATAAAGTTCAGCAGGTTCTTGGAATGCCAAAAACTTTACCATATAAACTTACAAGTTATTCTGAAGCTACTGATATTATTAATGACATTGAAGATAGTGGAATTAAAAATGTAAACTATAAACTTTCTGGATTTATTAATAACGGTGTTCGTCAGACTATTCTTACAAAATTTAAGTTTATTAGTACTTTAGGTGGAAAATCTGGCTTTAATAAATTAGTATCTTCTGTTTCTGATACTTCTGCAAAACTTTACCTTGATGGTATTACACAGTATGCAAATCAGGTAAGTAATGGTGGTGGATTCAACAGATTTAGTACTCCAGCTCGTCTTGCAAGTTCTGAAATTGTTAAATTATACAAATTCTCACCTGTTTGGTATGGTAAACTGGAAGAAACTGATCCATATTATTTGATCCGTCCAGATTTAACAGAAAAAGCTTGTGATGTATTCTTACAAAACGGTCAGAAATATAATTTATTCGGACTTTCTTATAACGATATTGGTTCTGAATTATCAGGTGATTATAATCAGCATAATACAGTAAGCCGTGCATCTTCTTGTGAAAAACAGGTTGCAAAAATCAATGAAGCAAAAGATGCTGGTATGGGTATTATGATTAATGCTGGTAATGCTTATGCTATAAAACAGGCTGATATGGTTACAAATATGTTGTTACGTGGAAGCGATTATGCAATCATTGATAAACAGGTTCCTTTCTATCAGATTGCTCTTCACGGATACATTAATTATACAGGTTCTCCAATCAATCTTGGTTATGAAAATAATCAGATTATTCTTGAAGATGCAGAATCTGGTGCCGGACTTTATTATGTTGTAATGAAAGAAAATGAAAAAATCCTTCAGGAAACAAGTTATACAGAATACTTTGCTGCATGCTATGATTCTTGGAAAGATAGAATCGTTTCAACATATGAAAGATATAATAAAGAAATGGGAAAAGTAATTAATTCAACAATTTCAGATCATGATTATCTTACAAAAGATGTAACTGTTACTTCTTATGATAATGGTTATAAAGTATTTGTAAATTATGGTTATGTTGATTATACAACTGACTCTGGTGATGTAATTCCAGCTCGTGATTATAAAGTTCTGAAGGAGGAAAAATAAATGTCTAAAGATAAAGAAAAGAAAGTTAAGACAGTAGAACCTCAGAAGAAATTCAAATTATTAAAAAGAAAAACTGCGGTTGGATTAACTGGCCGTAGAGCTTTGTATGGCTATATTTTTATTCTGCCATTTATTTTAGGTTTCGTCTTCTTTATGATTAAACCTTTATTCCAGTCTTTGCAGATGAGTCTTTCTGAAGTAACAATTTCTACAGAAGGATTTAAAATTGCATGGAATAGTTTTGCAAATTATAAAAGAGCATTAACAATTGACCCTGAATTCAACCGTATGTTAACTGAATCTGTAACAACAATGCTTTACAGATCAATTGCTACAATCGTATTCAGTTTCTTTGTTGCTTTGATTTTGAATCAGAAGTTTAAGGGTAGAGCAGCAGTTAGATCTATTTTCTTCCTTGCTGTAATTCTTTCTTCAGGTGTTCTTGTTGGTTTGGAATACAGTAACTCTACAATGCAGCAGCTTAAAGCTACTATTGAAGAAGCTGGTAATTCAAATACTATTACCCAGGTTCTGGAAGATATTCTTGTTTCTAATACTGGTGGTGTTAATGGTGTAAGTGAAAAGGTATTCAAAATTCTTTTTGAAATCATTGACTCTATTTATGAAGTTGCAATGGCTTCTGGTATTCAGATTATTATCTTCCTTTCAGGTTTACAGAATATTTCACCAAGTATGTATGAAGCTGCAGAAATGGAAGGTTGTACTTCTTGGGAAAGTCTTTGGAAAATTACAGTTCCAATGGTAAGTCCATTGTTGCTTGTATGTTGGGTATATACAATCGTTGACTTCTTCATGAAGACTGATAATCAGATTATGTCGAAGATTAATGATCAGATGGTAATTCAGTTAAACTACGGATTCAGTTCTGCTATGGCTTGGATATACTTCCTTGTTTGTATGGCACTTATTGGCTTATCATCATTAATTATTTCTAAGGTGGTATATAATTATGACTAAAGATAAAAAACAAAAATCTGTAGCTGTAGAAAAAAGATCATTCTGGGAAAGAAACGAAGCATCAGGTGGTATTCTTTTAAAAGAAACATCAAAGAAGTATGTTGTATCTATTTTTAGAGCAATTCTTCTTTTTGGTATGTGTTTTATGATTTTACAGCCAATTCTTAATAAAATTTCATTAAGTTTTATGGCTGAAAAAGATCTTTATGATACAACAATTATTGTATTGCCAAAACATTTCTCTGTGAATAACTGGCAGATTGCTGCAAAACTTATTGATTATTCAGCTTCATTGATTAATACAATCTGGGTTTCATGTCTGGTATCTGTAATTGAAGTTTTTGTATGTAGTTTAGTTGGATATGGATTCTCAAGATTCCAGTTCCCATTTAAAAGATTCTGGTTCTTCTGTGTACTTTTGATTATTATCATTCCACCACAGACAATTTCTACATCTTTGTTCTTACATTTCCGCTACTATAATTTCTTTGGAATGACTTTGAATCTTCGTGGTTCTATGCTTCCATATATTCTTATGTGTTGTGGTTGTATGGGTCTTAAGAATGGTCTTTACATCTTTATGATCAGACAGTTCTATTTAGGTTTCCCATTTGAACTGGAAGAAGCTGCATATGTTGATGGATGTGGACCATTTAAAACATTCTTCAGAATTATGGTTCCAGGTGCAAAACCAATTCTTACATCTTGTTTCTTGTTCTCATTCGTATGGCAGTGGACAGATAGTTTCTATACAGGATTGTTCTTAGGTAAAATCAAAGTTCTTTCAACACAGATTTCTGGTATTATTGATAGATTTGGTTCTTATCTTTCAAAACTCTATGGTGGAAGTACTGTTGCTCCTGTTGGTTATGCAAATGCCGTACTTTCTACAGGTATTTTACTTGTAATTATTCCATTGATTGTACTTTACTTGTTCTGTCAGAGACTCTTTGTTGAAAGTCTTACAAGTACTGGTGTTAAGATGTAATTAATTTACTTAAATACTTGTTATAAAATTACCTAAAAAGTGTGAAATAATTATGTTTCACACTTTTTTTTTGCTTAAAAAATTAGTTAAATTAATAAAAATTTACGTTTTTTTAATAAAAAAGTTGTAAATTATAAATAATATGTTATACTTATGGTAGATGCTTATGCATTTATAATAAAAAAGGAGATTTTTTGTATGAAAAAAATTGCTAGTGCTTTGCTCATTTCTGCAGCTGTATTAATGTGTACAGTAGTAGGATGTTCAAAAAATGATGGTGCAAAATCAGGTACAACAACAAAAGATGGAAAAGAAGTTGTAATTGATCCAGCAACAGGAAAACCATATGATTTCGGTGGAATGGAAATCATTTTCGGTGACTGGTGGTCAGATCCAGATGCTCCAGCTGCTTCAAAACAGCAGGAAGACGAAAGAGCTTTCAAAAAATGGGTAATGGATACTTATAATTTCAAATTAACACAGATGGCTGTAGCTGGTTGGGGAGATAACCCACAGGTTGTTTCTAACTTCTGTGTAACAGGTGGAGACGAAAACTACGTATTCACAATCGATGGTCGTTCTGCAACTGTTGGTGTAAAAGCTAACCTTTATAGAGACCTTTCTACAATCAAATCTGTAGATTACAAAGATTCAAAATATGATCAGGGTGTAATCAACAAGCTTAAATTTGGTGATTCATTCTATGCATTCAACGTTGGTAAACCAGAACCAAAAAATGGTTTAATCTATAACAAACGTATCCTTGAAGAAAATGGTATTGATCCAGAAGCTCCATATGATTTACAGAAAGAAGGTAAATGGACATGGGAAGCTTTCGAAGATATGTGTAAAAAAATCACAAAAGATACAGACAACGATGGTATTATTGATCAGTATGCTATGTCTTCATTCAACACAGAATTCTCTTATTCTGCTCTTGATTCAAACGGTGCTAAAATCATCGATCGTGATGCTGATGGTAAATACATCAACGTTGCAGGTTCTGAAAAAGCAATGGAAGCTTGGAACTGGATCGCTCACATGTGGCAGGAATATCAGAAACCACAGGCTGAAGGTGAAAACTGGGATTACTTCTATACAGCATTCTTAAATGGTGAAACAGCATTCTTAGCTGATCAGGAATATAACTGTCAGCCAAACGGACGTCTTTCTACAATGAAAGATGACTGGGGATTTGTATGTTTCCCAGCTGGTCCTTCTGGAGACGGAAAATTAAGAACAATCCACGATTCAAACATGCTCGTTCTCCCTGCTATTTATGAAGATGAAAGAGCTGAAAAGATCTTGAAAGCATTTGACCTCTGGTCTACACCAACACCTGGATATGATTCTCCAGATGCATGGAAAGAAGGTTACTATGCTGGATTCCGTGATGAAAGAGCTGTTGATGAAACACTCGAAATCATGATGGCAACACCAAACCCACGTTTCGATACATTAATTCCTGGATTAAGCCAGGGTGATATCATCTGGGGTGTAACAGGTGGTTCGGCTTCTCCACAGGAAGCTTACGATAACTGTAAGAACGTTTGGCAGTCACTCCTTGATGACTGTAACAACTAATTATAATATTTAATTAGTTTATAAAAGGGGCTTCTTTTTAGGAGCTCCTTTTTTTTATACAAAATTAAATCAGCATTGAAAATGAAACTTTTATTCTATATAATTTAATATTATGAATACTCACGGTACAATTACACAAGATAATCATGCTGCTTTATGGCATGGACGATTTGCTGAAGGTCCTGATGCTGCAGCTGTAGAATTTGAAACTTCTATATATGTAGATGAACGAATGGCTATTGATGATATAAAAGGTAGTATCGCTCATGCAAAAATGTTGGCTCATTCAAAAATAATTTCAGAAAAAGAAAAAGATGAAATTGTAAATGGTCTTGAAGGAATTCAAAAAGACTTGGAAAATGGTTCTTTGAAAATAGATTATTCTGCCGAAGATATCCATTCATTTATTGAAGCAACTTTGACTGATAGAATTGGAGAATCTGGAAAAAAAGTACATACTGGAAGAAGTAGAAATGATCAGATTGCTTTAGACGAAAGATTATATTTAAAAAGAGCAATTCCAGATGTACAAAACTCGATTTTAACTTTAATAGACGCATTAACACAAATTGCAGAACAAAATAAAAATACATTAATTCCAGGTTTTACTCATATGCAGCATGCTCAACCTGTTACATTGGCTCATCATGTTTGTGCCTGGGCATGGATGTTGCAGAGAGACTGGCAGCGTTTAGAAGATGCATTAAAAAGAATTGATTATTCACCAATTGGTGCCTGTGCTTTAGCTGGTAGTGGATTGCCATTGGATCGTAAATATGAAGCAGATTTACTTGGATTCTCAGGTGTTACCCAGAATTCTTTGGATACAGTTTCTGACAGAGATTATTGTATTGAAGTAGCTTCTGATTTAAGTTTAATTCAGATGCATTTAAGTCGTGCTTGTGAAGAAATTGTTTTATGGTCTACAACAGAATTTTCTTTTGTTGATTTAAGCGAAAAATGGTCTACAGGTTCTTCGATTATGCCTCAGAAAAAAAATCCAGATTTTGCTGAATTAATAAGAGGAAGAACTGGAAAAGTTTATGGAAATCAGTTTGCATTAATGACAATGATGAAAGCATTGCCTTTAGCATATGATAGAGATATGCAGGAAGATAAAGAACCATTATTTGATTCTATTGACACGGTTATGTCATGTTTAAAAGTATTTACATACATGATTTCAACTGCAAAGTGGAATAAAGATAAAATGGAAGATGCATGTAAAGGTGGATATTTAAATGCTACTGATGTTGCTGATTATCTTGTAAAAAAAGGTATGCCTTTCAGAACTGCCCATGGGGTTTCAGCAAAAGCAGTCAGATATGCTATTGAAAAAAATTGTGAACTTGAAGATTTATCAATGGATGTCTGGAAAGATTGTTCAGATTTAATTGATGAAGATATTTATTCATTTATTCCTGCAAAGGCATGTGTTGAAGTTCGAAAAACTATAGGTGGTCCTGCTTCAGAAATGGTAAGTTTACAAATAAATGAATTAAAAGAATTTTGTAAAAAAACAAAATAAAACCGAAAGGAGATATAAATGAAAAAGGTTGTATTAGTTATTGCTGCTGCATTATCTTTATTTTCTATGGTAAGCTGTGGAAAAGATAAGGCTGTAGAATCAAAGAAATTTGTTTTAGGTTTGGATGCTTCATTCCCACCAATGGGTTATACAGAAGCTGGTGGTGAAATTGTAGGATATGATATTGATCTTGCAAAAGAAGTTTGTAAACGTCTTGATTTAGAATTCAGTGCAAAACCAATTGATTGGGATTCTAAAGAAATTGAACTTTCTACTGGAACAATTGATTGTATTTGGAATGGTTTTACAATTACAGATGAAAGAAATCAGATGATGTCATTTACACCTGCATATTTGAATAATGATCAGGTTTTAGTTGTTAGAAAAGGCGGTGATATAAAATCTCTCGCTGATGCAGCTGGTAAAACAATTGGTACACAGGCTGGTTCAAGTGGAGAAGAAGCAATTGCTGATAATCCAGATTTTGAAGCTTCTGTTAAAAAAGTTGTTAAATATGATGATTACCTTACAGCTTTAACAGATCTTTCTGTTGGTGGTGTTGATGGTATTGTTATGGACAGTATTGTAGCAGAATATGAAATTACAGTTGGAAATTTAGATCTTGAAGTTCTTTCAGAATCACTTGCTAAAGAAGGTTATGGTATTGGTTTCAGAAAGGATTCTGATGGTGCTGCACTTAGAGATAAGGTTTGGGCAACATTGGAAGAAATGGGAAAAGATGGAAAACTTGCAGAAATTACTAAAAAATGGTTTGGTAATGATATTTCTGTAATTGGTAAATAATTTTTATTATTAATGGCTGTCAGAGTTTACAGAATTCTGGCAGCTATTTTTTTAAAGGAAAATAAATTTGGAACAATTAATAACAAAAATATTTGGTGCTGATCCGGCAAAAGTGTCTGATTTTTTTAAGATGCTTGGAGATATGTTTAGAGGTACTGAGATTACAATAAGTATTTTCTTTTTAACATTGATTTTTGCAATTCCATTTGCTTTAGTTATTGCTTTTGGAAGAATGTCAAAAAGGAAAATATTATCAAAAATAACCAACTTTTTTCTTTTGCTAATCCGTGGTACTCCATTAATGCTTCAGTTATTAATTGTATACTTTGGACCTTTATTTATTGCAAGATGGATGAAAGTTACAATAACATGGCCTTCTTTTGTAGCTGCAATAGTAGCATATTCAATTAATTATGCCTGTTATTTTTCAGAAATCTACAGAGGTGGAATAGAAGCAATTCCAAAAGGTCAGTATGAAGCTGCAAAAGTTTTAGGTTATACTAAACGACAGACATTTTTTAAGATTATAATACCTCAGGTAATTAAACGAATAATCCCTGCAATGGGAAATGAAGTTATAACTCTTGTAAAAGATACTTCACTTGTAACAATCATAAGTGTTTCTGAATTAATGCGTGTTACTAAAGATGCGGCTAACAAAAATGTATCATTTACACCATTTATAATTGCCGGTATTTTTTATTTTGTAATGAACTGGATTGTTTCATTCGTATTTGCAAAAGTTGAAAAGAAACTGTCTTATTATAATTAATTATTGAGGTAGAAAATGGCTGATTCAAACGAAGAAATTATTAAAGTTGAAAATTTACATAAATCATTTGGTGATTTAGAAATTATAAAAGGAATTTCATTTTCAGTTCATAAAGGAGAGGTATTAAGTATTATTGGTCCAAGTGGTTCTGGAAAATCAACAATTTTGCGTTGTGTTTCCCAATTGGAAAAAGTTACTGCCGGGTCGGTATATATTGGTGGATTACCTCTTGTTGAAAATGGAGTTTATTCTGATAAAAAACAGTGTCATGAAATAACATTAAAAAGCGGATTAGTTTTTCAGAATTTCAATCTCTTTCCTCACTATTCTGTTCTTGAAAATGTTGTAAAACCTCAGATGTCTGTTCTTAAAAAAAGTAGAGCGGAAGCAGAAGAAGTTGCATTGGACTTATTAAAAAGGATGGGATTGGAAAATAAAGTTCGAAATTATCCTTGTGAATTAAGTGGTGGGCAGCAGCAGAGAGTTTCTATTGCAAGAGCTTTAGCATTAAAACCTGAAGTATTACTTTTTGATGAGCCAACTTCTGCTCTTGACCCTGAATTGACAGGAGAAATTCTTGCTGTTATTAAAGAATTGGCAGCTGAAAAAATGACAATGGTTGTTGTAACTCATGAAATGGCATTTGCCAGAGATATTTCAACAAAAATCATTTTTATGGATGGTGGAGTAATTGTTGAACAAGGGGAGCCAGAAGAAGTTATTAATAATCCTAAGAATGATAGAACAAAAGCATTCTTGTCTAGATTTCAGAACGCATAGGTAAAATATTGTGATTAGCCTTTCTTACAGGGGTTTATACCTTGAATAAAAATTAGTTTTTCTATAGAATATTATTCTACTATACACAATAGGTATTGTTGTATTTAAATAGTAAAATTTAGGACTTGAAAAAGTTCTATGGAGGAATAAATGGTCAAAATCAGACTTAAGAAATTTGGTACTAAGAAACGTCCTTGCTACCGTGTAGTTGTACAGGATGTACGTAGTCCACGCGACGGAAGATGTATCGAAGAAATTGGTACTTATCAGCCAATCGCTACTGAAGCTAATCAGGTTTCAATCGATCTCGATCGTGCTAAGTACTGGATGAGTGTTGGAGCTCAGCCTTCTGACATCGTTAAGAAATTAATGAATGTTCAGGCCGCTAAACAGTCTAAATAGTTTACAGGAGCAGAAAATGGAAAAAGACCTGATTGAATACATCGCAAAATCATTGGTCGATGATCCGTCAGCTGTTACTGTGAATGAAACTGAAGGCGAGAAAGGCATGGTTCTTCAGCTTAAAGTTGCAGATAATGACATAGGTAAAGTAATTGGCAAGTATGGCCGAATTGCAAAAGCTATGCGTACTGTATTAAGCGCTTCAGCAGTAAAAGATGGCAAGAGATATAGTCTCGACATCTTGGACTAAATAAGGAATGCTGATGGAAAAAGAACAGTTAGTTGTTGGATTCATTCGAGGATCTCATGGATATTCGGGTGATTGTAAGGTAGAGAGTACTTCTGGTGAATATGAGCATTTGCTTAAGTTAAAAGAAGTTACTTTACGACATGGCGATAGTACAAAAGAAACAAAGGTTGAATCGGTTTCTCTTGGTGCAAATATTGCTTATGTTAAATTTAAAGGCATTGATTCTTCAGAGGATGTACAAAAATATAACCGCTGGGAAATTTTAGTGCCAAGAAAGTACTGCAAACCTTTAGCAAAAGATGAGTGGTATTTTGAGGATTTACGAAATTGTTCTGTTGTATATGAAAATGTACAAAAGAAAAACGAACCGGCAACGTCGGTTGCACCTGAAGTAATAGGGACAATCACAGACGTATTGGAAGGCGGAGCAGGTTACTTGTTAGAAGTTTCTCTCTCCGAGAGTTGCACTTGTATTAGTAATGAAATTAAGTTTACTAAAAATGGTGATTTAAGAAAGGTTATGATTCCTTTTAGAGATCAGTTTATTGGTAAAGTTGATGTTAAGAACGGTACAGTACAATTGATGCACCTCTGGATTCTGGAGTAATTCCATGAAATTTACAGTGCTGACCTTAT
>JAKSTJ010000019.1 GCA_024402635.1 Treponema sp.
ATTATTGCTTACGATCTGGTGAACATCAGAGATTTTGCTACTGATAAACACCATACCTGTGATGACGGAACGTATGGAGGAGGAGCTGGACAGTTAATGCTTCCTGAACCTCTCGGAAAAGCACTTGATAGTGTAAATGCCCGCAAGAAGTATGTTATTTACGTAACTCCAAGTGGAAAACAGCTTACACAAAAAGTTGCTGAAGAATTAAGTCACAAAGACGAACTTGTTTTTATCTGTGGTCGTTACGAAGGTATTGATCAGAGAATTATTGATTCTTATGTAGACGCAGAAATCTCTATTGGAGATTATGTAATGTCTTCTGGAGAAGTTGCAGCAACAGTAGTTATTGATACTGTTTATCGTTTAGTAGACGGTGTAATTTCTCATGAATCATTGGAAGAAGAAAGTTATTGTGATGGACTTTTGGAGTATCCACAATATACTCATCCAGAAGATTGGAAGGGTATGAAGGTTCCACCAGTTTTATTAAGTGGTAATCATGAGGAAATCCGAAAGTGGCGGCTTAAAAAGCGGTTGATGAAAACAATGGCCAACAGACCAGATTTAATTTCTGTTGCCCGTATGAAAGGTCAGCTTTCTGAAGAAGCCGAAAAGATGATTGAGGAAATTACTGAGCAGACTTTCTTAAAACGTAATAAGAAAAAGCGTAGCAAGAAAGCTGAAAACTAAAAAGGAGATCATTATGGATCTTATTAAAACTATTGAAGAATCACAGAAACGTCCTGGAGCTCAGGATTTCAATGTTGGTGATACAGTAAAAGTTTTCTTCAAAATTATTGAAGGTAAAACAGAACGTGTTCAGATTTACGAAGGTGTTGTTCTTTGTAAGAAAAATGAAGGTGCTCGTAAAACTTTCACAGTACGTAAGATTTCTTACGGTGTAGGAGTTGAACGTGTATTCCCTTATAACAGCCCACGTATCCAGAAAGTAGAAATTGTACGTCCTGGTAAAGTACGTCGTGCTAAACTTTACTACTTACGCGATAAGATTGGTAAAGATGCTAAAGTTAAGACTTTGGTTGGTGCAAAAGTTACAGAAGCTATGAATGCTCGTAACGCTGCTGCTGCAGCCGCTGCTGCTGCAAAAGAAGCTGCTGAAAAAGAAGCTGGAAACAACTAATTTAAAATAACTAATTAGTATATGAAAAGGAATTTGCATCTTTTGCAAATTCCTTTTTTTTTATACAATTTTATTGTGGATATAAAAAATGTTCAGATAAACAGTCAGGTTTCTCTTCAGCATCAAAATGGAAAAGTATTAAAAAATGGAAGTTCTGTTTTAGTAAGAATTTTATCTTCAAAAGGTAATGGAAAATACGAAGCATCTGTTGCAGGTGTAAAAGTTGAAGTAAGTGCTAAAAATCCATTAAAACCTGGTTCTGTTTTTGTAGCCAATGTAAATTCCAGAAATGGCTCAATAGAAATAAATCCTCAGCAAAATATAAAAGAATCTGTTTTTCAGACAATATTAATGGAATCTTCTTCTGGAGAGATTTTTTCTTCTGTAGAAAATCTTCAAATTCAAGCATTACTTACTTCTTTAGGAATGGTTTCTGATAATCTTTCTCTGGCAATTTTTAATCAGTTTAAGCAGTTAGGAATGAAAATAGATTCTTCTTTTATGAATAAGATTTATAATCTTTCATTGAAATTTAAAGGAAAAGAAAAAAAAGCCGCTGAACTTATGGTTTTACTAAAACAAAAAGGAATTAGTTTTACAGAAGATGAAATTCAGCAATTACTGATCCAACTGGAAGCTGAAGAATATAAGGATTTTGATTCTGATAATCATAAGTTTGATGAAAATTCTGAAGATAAATTTGAAATAAAGAACTTTTTTAATATTTTTTTTAAGGAAATATCTGATTCAAAAAATGAAATTGGTTTATTTACAATAATGAATCATTTGGGATGGAAAAAAGATAAATCTGGAAATGGAAGCTGGGTTATTCTTCCATTTGAAATTGCTGATCTGGATAAAGATGATAAAAATGTTTACGGTAATGGAAACATAAAATTATATCTGGATAATTTAAAAAAATTGAAAACTTTGCACTTAAACTGTAACTATAATAAAAAAACTTATAATATTTGTCTGGAAGAAACTGATTCATCAATTAATATAAAATTACATATTGATGGATTATCTGAAACTGAAACTAATATTGTAGAAAAACTTAAAAAATCAATAAATACAAGAAAATCTGTAAATGTGGAATTTGTTATGAAAAATCAGGCAGAAGGTTTTGGAGCTGGTTTGGAAAAATTAATTTTAGCTGGAGGTCTTGTATAAAATTATGGAAAAGAATAAAAGGAAGGCTGTAGCTTTAAAATATCCTGAAGGAGCCTATGCACCTTTTATAACTGCAAAAGGTTCTGGATTGCTGGCAGATAAAATTATAAAGGAAGCTGAAAAAAATAATGTTCATATAGAAGAAAACCAGGAAATAATAGATTTTTTAACTGCATATGATGTAGGTTCCTGCGTTCCAGAAGAAACTTGGCAGATTCTTGCTGAAATATTCAGTTTTATTTTGAAATCATAAAAAATTTAATTATCTTAATATTAATGAGTAATAAATTAATCGGAGATTATGGAGAAGAAAAAGCCTGTGATTACCTGAAAAATAAAGGTTTTGAAATAATAGAGAGAAATTGGCGGACAAGAAGTGGAGAAATTGATATAATAGTAAAAAAAGCAGATTTATTAGTCTTTGTTGAAGTAAAAACTTTACCAAAAGGCAATATAGATGTGCTAAAAAGGGTGTTAAATCCAGATAAATTAAAAAGAATTTTAAAAACGTCTAAACGTTTTCTAATAAATAATCGACAATATAGTAACAGCCTAATTAGATTTGACGTGGTTGTTATAGATATGCCGGGGTTTGAATCGGTTTATCATATTGAGAATGCTTTTACAGAATAACATTGGGAGACGTTATGATTTCTGGTGCCACATCATCGACAGCAACTTTAGTTTTGGAAAAAAATGAAAGTACACAACTGTCACCTCGTATTTTGGAATTACGAAGAAAAATACATAGTGAGGAATATCTCGACAATGCGATTCAAAGAATTGCTCAGGTTATCAGCAGTAAGTTGATGGAGAATTCTGAAGAATTGAAAATGAGGGATAGTCTCTAAAAGGATTTATTATGGACAAGAATCGAAAGAATCGGAAGTTTTCAAACTGGAACAATCAGAAAAAAGAAAATAAAAACAACGAAAACAATAAACAACGCAGTTTTCAGTTTAACCATAATAATTATGAAAACGATAATGATTTAAAAGAAAAACAAAAAGCGATTCAGGAAATTAAAGCTCGTCAGATTGTTTGTCCAAAATGTAATCAGCCAATTACTGATATTGCCAGTGCCTTTAGAGATAAAAATTCTGAAGCTCCAATTCATTTTGAATGTGCAATGGAAGAAGTTTCTAAAAATGAGAAATTAAATCAAAATGAAAAAATTGCATATATTGGACAGGGACGATTTGGAATTCTTTATTACGAAAATCCAAGAGATCAGAAACATTTTAAGATTAAAAAGATAATTGAATGGGAAGAAAGAGAACAAAAATCTCCATGGCGAGATGAATTAAGTGAATTGTATAGTAAAGTAAAATAATTTTTTATGATAAAATAAAGGCAGTGTTGTTTATGCACTGTCTTTTTTTATAGGTAAAATATGGAAATTTCTGTTTTATGTAAAGTTGTTGATAATTTTGGAGATATTGGTGTTGCCTGGAGAATGGTAAAGCAACTTGAATTAAATCTCCGTCGTTCTGAAAAACAATGGGCAAGAAATGCAAAAATTAATTTGATTGTTGATGATCTGGATGCTTTTAATAAGATTAATGATCTTGTTGATGTTTCAAAGAATTTTCAAATTGTAGAAAATATTCAGATATATTATTGGAAAGCAGAAGAGTTTTGCTATAAAGAATTTTCCGGAAAATGGGAAAAACTTCAGATAATTTTAGAATGTTTTCAATGTGGGCGACCAGAATGGATGGAAAAAATTCTTTTTGATGATGGTCTTGAAAAAACTGTAAACATAATAATGATTGATTATTTAACAGCAGAAGATTATGCGGAAGATTTTCATAAGTTGCAGTCATTAACTAGAAGTGCAAAAGTTCAGAAAGTTAATTTTATGCCTGGATTTACAGAAAAAACTGGCGGATTGATTATTGATGATTTCTGGAATAAATCAATAGAAAGAAATGAAAAAGGTCCTGTTTTATGTTTTACTTATGAAGGTGAATGGAAAGGATTATTGAGAGGAGTTGAAAAAGCTCAGAAAGAAATAGACAAAAATCTGGAATTTTATGTTGCTCAGGGACGTGGAAAACAAAGTGTTCTGGATGTTTCAAAAAATATAAAGGAATTAAAAATTAAAGAACTTCCTTTTGTGAATCAGACTGAATGGGATTGCTTTATGAAAAATTGTTCAGTTCTTTTTATAAGAGGCGAAGAATCAATGAGCAGAGCCTGTTTAAGCGGAATTCCATTTGTCTGGCATGCATATCCTCAAAGTGATGAATATCAGTTAGTAAAGGTAAAAGCTCTTTTAGAAAAACTTAGACCTTATTTTGAACCTGAAGATTTTTCTAAAATAGAGGATTTATGGTTATTAATGAACAGTGAAAAGAGTTTGATTACAGATGAAAAACTAGAAAGCGCTGTGTATAATTTTATGATTCTTCAGGATAAACTTGCAGAAGGTTTTAAAAATTTTAGTGATAAATTAAGAAAAAATGGTGACCTTACTGTTAACCTGATGACTTTTATTGATAAAAATTATATAATATAGAATAAACTTACAAGAAAACTATTTTTAGAGGTTGATATTATGTTAATGACATCACAGTTAAAAGTTGGAACTGCTTTCATGTATGAAGGAAATCCACTTATCGTTCAGAAAATGCTTGGACAGCGTTCTGGTCGTGCTGGTATGGTTACAAGTTTCCGTGTTAAGAACCTTGTTACAAACTCGACAATGGATCTTGGTATTGATGCCGGAGAAAAATTTGACGAAGTTGATCTTGATAGCCATACAACAAAACTTTCTTACATCGATGGTGATACATATGTATTCATGGATCAGGAAACATATGATCAGTTTGAATTAGCTAAAGATGACCTTGGTGATTATGCTGGATATATTACTCCAGAAGATGATCTCGAAGTAAATCTTACATTCTATGAAGGAAAAGCTGTAGGTATTGATCTTCCAGTTCGTGTTACACGTACAATTACATACTGTGAACCAGGTGTAAAAGGTGATACTTCTGGTAAATCATTAAAACCAGCTACACTTGATACAGGAATCGAAGTTCGTGTTCCATTATTCATTAATGACGGTGATAAAATCGTTATTGATACACGTGATGGTTCATTCCTTGAAAGAGCTAAATAATTTTTGATTACATTTCTAAAAATTATAAGAAGAGAATCGTGAAAACGGTTCTCTTTTTTTACGTTAGGCTATGGAACACCTGCACAGCAGTCCACCGCAGGATGAACTTTGTTCAGACGAGGAGGATGACCGTTAGGGAAGTGTGGAACAGCCGGCCCTAAAATTTATTTTAGGGAAACGCAAATTTTTTTATATTAAGTATTTTTACTTAATTTTTAGAACTAAAATTGAGTAAAATAATTGAGAGTGATATAATAACTTTTATAAAAGTTTTTATTGAGGTTTTTTTATGGAAATGACATTAAGATGGTACGGAACAGGATTTGATTCCGTTACTTTGAAACAAATTCGTCAGGTACCAGGCGTTCATGGAGTAATTACAACATTATACGATTCTGTTCCTGGTGATGCATGGGAACTTTCGGCAATTCAGAAAATTAAAAAAGAAGTTCAGGATTCTGGGCTTAAAATTGCCGGTATTGAAAGTGTAAATATTCACGATGACATTAAAATTGGTGGTGGAGATCGTGACAAATATATAGAAAATTATATTAAAACATTGGAAAGACTTGGACAGGAAGATATTCATATGGTTTGTTATAACTTTATGCCTGTATTTGACTGGACTCGTTCTGAACTTGCCCGTGTTTGCGAAGATGGTTCTACTGTTCTTGCTTATAATTCAAAAGCTATTGATGGTGTAAAACCTGAAGAAATGTTTGCCAGCATTGATAAAGATTCAAATGGTTTTATTTTACCAGGTTGGGAACCAGAAAGAATGGCTCGTGTAAAAGAACTTTTTGAAATGTACAAAGCCGTTGATGAAGAAAAACTTTTTAATAATCTTGTTTACTTTTTAAAGGCAATTATGCCTGTTTGTGATAAATATAATATTGATATGGCTATTCATCCCGATGATCCTGCATGGCCAGTATTCGGTCTTCCTCGTATTATTACAAGTCAGGAAGGGGTTTGCCGAATGCTAAAAGCAGTTGATAATCCTCATAATGGTTTAACTTTCTGTACAGGTTCTTATGGAACTAACCGTAAAAATGATCTTTGTGAATTCATTAAGGCTGCTCAGGGGCGTATTCATTTTGCTCATGTACGTAATCTTAAATTTAATACAGCAATTGATGATCCTGTATTAGACTTTCAGGAATCTGCTCATCTTTCTTCTGCAGGAACTTTTGATATGTATAAAATCATTAAAACTCTTTATGAAACAGGTTTTGATGGTATTATCCGTCCTGATCATGGCCGTATGATTTGGGATGAAAAAGCTATGCCTGGTTATGGATTATATGATAGAGCTCTTGGTGCCTGCTATTTACAGGGATTGTGGGAAGCTTGTGAAAAATCAATCGATCGCAGTGGAGTGAAAATCTATCGTTAGATTTTTAATTATACGGAGTATAAAATGAAATTAACAAAAGAAGGAATTAAATCGTCTGAATGGTCTGAAAAGGGTTATTCTCTTCCTCAATTTGATTTTGATAAAGTTCAGAAAGCTACAAAAGAAGCTCCTTTCTGGATTCATTTTGGTGCTGGAAATATTTTTCGTGCATTCCAGGCTAATGTTGTTCAAGGACTTTTAAATAATGGTGTAATCGATCGCGGTTTAGTTGTTGCTGAAGGTTATGATTATGAAATTATTGAAAAAATGTATAAACCTCATGACAATGTTGGTGTGCTTGTTACATTAAAATCAACAGGAGCTGTTGAAAAAACTGTTGTTGGTTCAATTATGGAAAGTTTAACTGCAGACAGTGAAAATGAATCTGACTGGACAAGACTTTTGGAAATTTTCCGTAATCCTTCTTTACAGATGGTAACATTTACAATTACAGAAAAAGGTTATCTTCTTAAAAATGCTGCTGGTATTATGATGCCAGGTGTTGAAGATGATTTTGCCAATGGACCAGTTCTTCCTAAATCTTACATTGGTAAAGTTGTAACTTTGCTTCACGAAAGATTTGTTAATGACGAACTTCCTGTTGCAATGGTTAGTATGGATAACTGTTCTCATAATGGTGATAAACTTTTTGCTGCTGTAAAAGAATTTGCTGAAGAATGGGAAAATCGCGGAGTTTGTAAACCTGGATTCCTTTCTTATGTTACTAATGAATCTAAAGTTTCTTTCCCATGGACAATGATTGATAAAATTACACCTCGTCCAGACAGTAAAGTTGAAAAAATTCTTGCAGATGATGGAATTGAACAGCTTGAACCTGTAATTACTTCTAAAAAAACTTACGTTGCTCCTTTTGTAAATGCAGAAAAAGTTCAGTATCTTGTAATTGAAGATAAATTTCCTAATGGAAGACCTGAATTAGAAAAAGGCGGGCTTTATTTTACAGATCGTGAAACTGTTGATAAAGTTGAAAAAATGAAGGTTTGTACTTGTTTAAATCCACTTCATACTTTCCTTGCTGTAAGCGGTTGTATTCTTGGATACACATTAATTGCAGATGAAATGAAAGATAAAGATTTGCTTCGTCTTGTAAAACGTCTTGGTTATGAAGAAGGACTTCCTGTTGTTGTTGATCCTGGAATTATTAAACCAAAAACTTTCATTGATGAAGTTGTAAATATTCGTATTCCAAATCCTTTTATGCCTGATACTCCACAAAGAATTGCTTGTGATACTTCTCAGAAACTCAGTATTCGTTTTGGAGAAACAATTAAAGGTTATAAAAAGAGAAGTGATTTATCATTGGATAATTTAAAGGTTCTTCCACTTGTATTTGCATTATGGCTTAGGTATTTAATGGGAATTAATGATTCTGGTGAAACTTTTGAACTTTCTCCAGATCCTTTATTAAATGAAGTTTGTCCTGTTATTGCAGATATTAAACTTGGTGATAAAATTGATGTTCACTCAAAAATTGAAGCTTTATTAAAACGATCTGAAATTTTTGGTGTTGATTTATATGAAGCCGGACTTGGAACAAAAGTTGAAACTTATTTTGAAAAATTGATTTCTGGTCCAGGTGCAGTACGAAAATTAATTTCAGAAATGTAATTATTTTTCATGCAAAGTTAAAAATAGTTTATATAATAAAAAGTGTGGGGAGAAACAGCATTTCTGCTATAAAGTTGCGAGGATATATATGAAAAAAATGTTCATGAATAAAGATTTTCTGTTACGGACTGATACTGCACAGGAATTATATCACACATTTGCTGAAGAACAGCCTATTTTTGACTTTCACAATCATCTTTCTGCTCAGGAAATTTATGAAAATAAATCTCTTGGAAATCTTGCAAATGCATGGTTAGATCACGATCATTATAAATGGCGAGCAATGAGAGCTGCAGGGGTTGATGAAAAACTTATTACAGGTCATTTGAATCCTGATGGTTCTGTTAAAAAAACTGATGATGATTTTGATTATGAAAGATATCTTGCTTTTGTAAAAACTTTACAAGGTGCAATTGGAAATCCTTTATATCATTGGAGTCATCTTGAATTGCAGCGTTATTTTGGAGTAAATGAACATTTAACAGAAGAAAACGCTCGTGATGTATGGTTAAGATGTAATGCTCTTCTTGATATGAAAGAATTTTATCCAAGAGAATTGATTAAAAAAATGAATGTAAAGTGTTTATGTACAACTGATGATCCTTTAGATTCACTTGAATATCATAAGAAACTTGCTTCTGAATGGAAAGATGTTAATGTTTTACCTTCATTTAGACCAGATGTAATTTTAGCTCCAGATTCTGCTGTATATAAAGAATATATTCAGAATTTGCAGACTGTTACAGAACAGAAAATCAGCACTGTATCTGATTTGATTAAAGCTGTTGCTGTAAGACTGGAATATTTTAAGCAGGCAGGTTCTGTTGTAACAGATCATTCTTTGGAAAATGATTTTTATATTCCAGGGACTTTTGATGAAGTTAATTTTATCTTCAGTAAAGCTTGTCTTGGTAAAAAATTAACTCATGATGAAATTTCAAAATATAAGGGATATGTTTTGATTGAATTAGGAAAACTGTATGCAGAAAAAGATTTTGTAATGCAGATTCACATTGGAGCTATAAGAGACAATTATTCAGCTTTATTAGCTTCTTGTGGTAAAAATATTGGTGAAGATAGTTTACATGATTTTAATTATGCATATCAGATTGGTGCTGTTTTAAATGGTATCTATTCTTCTGCCCCTAATGCTAAAACTATTCTTTATAATCTTAATCCAAAAGATAATGAAGCACTGGCAACTATGGCTGCTAACTTCAGAAATTGTCAGTTTGGTCCTGCATGGTGGTTTAATGATCATAAAGATGGTATTGAAGAACAGATAAGAGTTTATTCAAGAACTTCTGTTTTATCTTCATATATTGGAATGCTTACTGATTCAAGAAGTTTTCTTTCATTCCCACGTCATGAATACTTTAGACGTATTCTTTGTAATTATATTGGGGAGCTTGTAGAGAATGGTGAATATCCTGATGATGAAAAATTGTTGGGAGAGATAGTAAAAAATATATCATATAAAAATAGTATTGAATTTATTAAAATATAAACCGTAGATGAACACAGATAAACGCAGATGAATGAATGGTTTATAATCTTTATCTGCGTGCATCCCCGTGTATCTGCGGTTAAAAAGATGTCCTTAGGAGGATATAACTGTCATGAATACAGTTCTAGAAAAAATTGGTAAAACCGGCATTATTCCAGTAGTAGTATTAAATGATGCTAAAGATGCAGAGCCATTGGCTGAATCTCTTGTAAAAGGAGGACTTCCTTGTGCAGAAGTAACATTTCGTACAGCGGCTGCAGAAGAATGCATTAAATTAATGTCAAAAAAATTTCCTGAGATGTTTGTTGGTGCTGGTACAGTTCTTACTACAGAACAGGTTGATCGTGCTATTGGAGCAGGAGCAAAATTTATTGTAAGTCCTGGTTTTAATCCTAAAGTAGTTGAATATTGTATTAAGAATAATTATCCAATTTGTCCAGGAATCATGACTCCAACAGAATTGGAAATGGCTCTTGATTTTGGTCTTGATGTTGTTAAGTTCTTCCCTGCAGAAAATGCTGGAGGTCTTAAAATGATTAAGGCTATGGCTGCTCCATACACAATGATGAAATTTATGCCAACAGGTGGAATTAACTCTACAAACGTTCGTGACTACTTAGCATGTGACAAAATCTTGGCATGCGGTGGCAGCTGGATGGTTAAAGGCGATTTAGTAAAAGCAGGCAACTTTGCAGAAATCGAAAAATTGACTCGCGAAGCTGCGGCAATTGTAAAAGAAATTCGTGGTTAATTTATATAATCATAACTAGAACTAAAAATATTATTTTCTTCGGGTTTTTAGGGCAGAGCCCTAAACGGTGCTTGGGGAAGATGAGGGGTTTAGGGAGAAGAAACACCCCGCTTCCGAGTAGAAGGGGTTTCTTCTCCCTAAAATAAGGGGATTCTTAAGGGATCCCCCTTAAGGAGAATATATATGAAAGTAGTAACATTTGGTGAATTAATGCTTAGACTTGAACCTGAAGGATATTTCCGTTTTGTTCAGGTTGATAAAATGACTTCTACATTTGGTGGTGGAGAAGCTAACGTTTCAGTTTCTTTGGCAAATTATGGTTTAGATGCTTATTTTGTAACAAAACTTCCAAAACATGAAATTGGACAAGCCGCAATCAATTCCCTTCGTCGTTATGGTGTAAATACAAATTACATTGTTCGTGGTGGAGACCGTGTTGGTATTTACTACAATGAACGTGGAGCGAGTCAGAGAGGATCAAAGTGTATTTATGACCGTGCACATTCTTCAATTGCAGAAGCAAAACCTGAGGATTTTGACTGGAAGACAATTTTCCAGGATTGTAAATGGTTCCATTTAACTGGTATTACTCCTGCTTTAGGTGGAAATATGGTTCAGATTTGTATTGAAGCATGTAAAGCGGCAAAAGCTGCTGGTGCAACAGTTTCTTGTGATTTGAACTATCG
The DNA here is from genome assembly GCA_024402635.1 of Treponema sp. Classification (GTDB taxonomy): domain Bacteria; phylum Spirochaetota; class Spirochaetia; order Treponematales; family Treponemataceae; genus Treponema_D. The sequence continues at coordinate 11,414 of JAKSTJ010000019.1, forward strand.
CGGAAAGCTTTGGACAAGAGAAGAAGCAAATAAAGCTATGTCTGAAATATGTAAATATGTTGATGTATGTATTTCAAATGAAGAAGATGCAAAAGACGTATTTGGTATTGAAGCTGAAAATACAGATATTACTGGTGGAAAACTTAATAAAGAAGGATACAAGTCGGTTGCCAAACAACTTGCTGATAAATTCGGTTTTCAGAAAGTTGCAATTACTCTTCGCACTTCAATTAATGCTAATCGTAATAACTGGGCAGCACTTTTGTATGATGTAAAATCTGACGAATATTGTTTCTCTAAAGAATACGAAATGTATATTGTAGACCGTGTTGGTGGTGGTGATAGTTTTGGTGGCGGTTTAATTTATGCCTGCTTAAACGGAAAATCAACACAGGAAGCTGTAGACTTTGCGGTTGCAGCATCTTGTCTTAAACACTCTATTGAAGGTGATTATAATATGGTTTCTGTTGATGAAGTTGAAAAACTTGCCGGCGGAAACGGTTCTGGAAGAATCCAGAGATAAAACATTTTTCTATATAGAAAAGCCATTGTTCTTAAAATTAATACTAAGAACAATGGCTTTTTTTATGCAACAAGATCTACAACTGTAGATTCTAGCAATTTTTTATAAAATCCTTCAGCTGCATTTTTCCAGAAAACAGCAAGATTTATTTCATTAATGCTGATGTAATATTTTGACATTCTTACACATCTTTCGAATTTTTCTACAGTAACTTCATACATGTTCATATGCAACTCCTGAATCCAGATTAATCTGGAAATTAAAGAAATAATTATGTCTGCCAGGCAAACATCTTATGTCTTTAATATAATATAGAGGGTGTTGCATATAGTGATACAGCTAAATAAGGGTTTACTTATTTTCTAAAATCTTTCAACTTTTTTATCTTTTTTTATAAAAGCAGCAGCTCCATTTGATTTTCTTGAAGACGAACGTTCTGTCTGATTATGAGGATTTCGTCTAGGTGCTTTTGAATCCTTTTTATCTTTTGGGAAACGATCTCTTTTTTCTCTGAAATCTTTAGCTCTTTCTCTGTCACCACGGTCTTCTCTTGGTTTTCTGGAACGTTTTTCAGGGAAATCATCCTTTGATCTATTGCCTTTTCTTGAACCTCTGCCTTCTTCTTTAGCATCAATGTGCATATGAGGCAATTTTGAATTCCGTTTTGCAAGATCCAATGCTTTCTTTGCAGAAGCAACTGGCAAACTTACTAAAGAGAACTGTTGTGCAACATCAATATCATCAACCATTCTTCCTGGGATATGAAGCAATTCACTAAAGTATTGTGCAATTTCTTTAGCTCTGTAACCATCTTTCTTTCCAAGAGAAACAAAAATTCGCATTTGATCCCCTTGAGAGAATTCTTTTGTTGAAATCTTACCATAATGTTTTGGAGATAATTTTTCACCATACATTAAAGCGAGAAGGGCAGAAATAATTTGTTTTGGTTCCTGATCTTTTGTTAATTCTTCTGCTAATGATTCAAATTTTTGAATAATTAGTTCTGATTTAATAAATTTCTGTTCAACGGAAGTGCTTTCTTCACTGGAATTAATATCTGTTTCTTCAATTTCTGATTCAGAAGATTCTAATGTTTCAGTTTCTACAGTTTCGGGTTCAATTGTTTTTTTATAGAAAAGTTTTTCCCTAAGTTCATCAATTAATCGTTCTTCTTTAATTGTAAGGACTTCATTTACAGTTGGAATCTTTTCGGCGTTTAATTTTCCTTTTGTAGCTCGTTCAACATTTTTTATAAAATAAGAAAGCTTTTTTCTTTCCTCTGGTCTAACAAAAGTGTAAGCAACTCCAGTAGTTCCTGCACGTCCTGTACGTCCAATTCTATGAACATATGTAGCTGTATCAAAAGGTAAAGAATAATTTACAACATGACTTAATCCTGAAATATCAATTCCTCTTGCAGCTACATCAGTTGCAACAAGAATACGAGTTTTCTTTGAGCGGAATCTTTCAAGTACTTTTTCACGTTGATTTTGCATAATGTCACCATGAAGAGCGGCTGCTTCATATCCTCGTAAATCTAAAGCTCTTGTAACATTATCTGCATCCATTTTAGTCATAGTAAAGACTAAACCATAAAAATCTGGAGAAATATCAATAAGACGAACTAATGCTTCGACTTTATCGCTTTCTTTTACCATCCAATATTTCTGATCAATTAAAAGGGCTTCATCAACAACTTTTTCTTCTTCTATAATATCGTATTCGCCCATAAAATCGCCGGCTATTTTTAAGATTGGTGCTGGCATTGTGGCACTGAATAAAAGAATTCTGGCTTCTGCATTTGAATGTTCAAATATTTCTCTAATATCATCAATAAAGCCCATATCAAGCATTTCATCCCCTTCATCAAGGATAAAATATTTGATTTTACTTAAATCCAGTGTTTTTCTTTCAATATGATCTTTAATACGACCAGGTGTTCCAACAACAATTTCCGAACCTTGTTTTAATTCTCTGATTTGCTGGGCATATGAAGCTCCACCATATAAAACTGTAGTTCTTGGAAAATTATTTGAAGCAAAAGACTGCATTTCTGTACATGTTTGAATTGCCAGTTCTCTTGTTGGTTCAAGAATTAATGCTTCTACATTATTTGTTTTATTTTTAATGTTCTGTATGATTGGTAACCCGAATGCTGCCGTTTTTCCAGTACCAGTTCTAGCTCTGGCGATTAAATTTGTATCACCATTTAGTAATCTTGGAATAGCAAGTATTTGAATTGGAGAAGGGGTAACAAAGCCTTTTCGTTCAACAGCCTTTAATGTGTATTCATCTAAACCTAAATCTTCAAAAGAAATTGATTCGGAAGAATCCGGTGTTGCATCATCTTCAACAGATGAGTTTTCATTTTCCGATAAGGACATAGTAATATCCTTGTCTAGAGTTTCTAAATTTTCGTCCATATAAATCCTCTGCCAATAAGAAAGCAAAGGTTTTTTATTCGGTTGATCAAACTTTATTTGTTTGCGGGAACTCCTGTTCCATCAAAATCTTTCGCTTTCACTTAAATAAGGCATTTCTAATCAAACTGACATAATAATCAGTATTAAGTATAAGTAAATATATATGAAAAATATGTAAAATACAATCATTTAATTGAAAACAATGGAGAATATTTACAATAATAAAAAATCTCTTAATTAAATAAAATTGAAAAAAAGGATAATTTGTGTTATAATAAATATTATATGGAAACTAAATTTGCAATTGACCAGAAGGTCGTTTATCCTAGCCAAGGTGTTGGTGTTGTAAAAGAAATCTTTACCAGAACATTCAAAGAAAAAGAAATGCTCTATTATAAGATTTATGTTGAAGCATCTGACATGATTGCTATGGTTCCTGTTGAAAAAGCTGATGAATTAGGAATTCGTGAAATTGTAACAGCACAGGAAGCTGAAGAAGCATTAAATCTTTTATCTGATGATTTTGAACCAATTACTTCTGACTGGAAGTTACGTTATCAGATGAATCTTGATTTACTTAAAAAAGGTTCTGTTAAAGATATTGCTACAATTGTAAGATGTTTATATAACCGCAGTAAAGTAAAAGAACTTCCAATTCTCGAAAGAAAATTATACGATTCTGCTAAAAAACTTCTTATTGATGAAATTTCTTATGCCTTAGGAAAATCTGAAAAAGAAATTGAACAAACTATTCATACAAAACTTGAGCCACCTGGAGCAGCTCCAAAAGTTAAACATAGCGTAATCATTGATGATGATGAAGATGATGATTTAATGGATGACGTTAAAGAAAAATCTAGAAATACAGACGATGATGATGACGATATGGATGATTCTGATGATTCAGATAACAACGATTCTGATGATTTAGAAGAAGATTTTGACGATGACGATAGTTTCTAAAAAAATTGCAATTGTAATTACTGCTGCCGGTTCTTCTACAAGAATGGGCGGTGGAATTAAAAAAGAATACATGAGCCTTGGTTCTGGAACAGTTCTTTCCAATTCAATCAAGGCTTTTGTTGACGCCTTTAATAAAATCGATAATTCTTATAAAATTTCCCATTTGATTATTACAACTCCTGTAAATGGAACAATTGGTGCCGCTGAAGCAGTAACAGCTTTTTTTGGTTTTGATTCTGAAATTCAGGAAAAAGTTGAATATGTTCAAGGTGGTTATACTCGCCAAAGAAGCGTTTTTAATGCAATAACTTATCTTGAAAATCATTCAGTAAAGCCTGATTATGTTTTAATTCATGATGGAGCAAGACCTTTTGTTTCTGAAAGGATTATTCTTGATGTTGTTGATGCAACGTTAAATTATGGTGCATCAGCTCCAGGCATTACTCCTACAGATACAATAAAAGTTATTAATGAAGAAGGTTTTATTGTACAACATTTAGAACGAAGATTGCTGACAGCTATACAAACTCCTCAGGGTTTTGATTTTAATAAACTGGCAGCAGCACATCATAAAGCTTCATCTGATGGAAAAGATTATACTGATGATACAGAAATCTGGTCTAAATATTGTGGAAAAGTTAAATATGTAGAAGGTGATTCAAAAAATATTAAAATAACTTATCCAGGTGATTTAGAAAGAGGAATCAGTAATGCTTAAAGTTGGTCTTGGGTATGATTTGCATAGGCTTGTTGAAGGACGAAAATTAATTCTCGGTGGAATAATTATTCCTTTTGAAAAAGGTGAAGATGGTCATTCTGATGGAGACGTTCTTTTACATGCAATAACTGATTCAATTTTAGGAGCCAGCGGGTTAGGGGATATAGGTTCTTTTTTTCCTCCAGAAGAAGCAAAATGGAAAAATGCAGATTCAGCTGAATTATTAAAAACTGCCTTGAAAAAAGTTTATGATGAAGGCTGGAAAATTAACAATATTGATTGTGTAATTAAACTGGAAAAACCTAAGTTTATTCCGTATAGAGAAGAAGTTATTGAATCTATTGCAAAAATATTAGAAGTAAATAAAGAACAGGTTTTTGTAAAAGCTAAGACTGGTGAAAAGTTACCTCCAATTGGTACTAGTGAAGCAATTGAAGCTGAATGTGTTTGTTTACTTGAAAAATAAAAAAAAAGCTGACTTTTGAAGTCAGCTTTTTTTGTTCTAAATCTTAAGATTAATCTGGAAGATCAAGAAGAAGTTCAATTTCAGTTGTTGTTCTATTGAATCTAGAAGCTAATTCCTGAATTGTCCAGCCTTCACGTTTAAGAGATTTAATTGTTTCTCTTTCAGAAGGAGAAATACCTGTATCTTTAGTTGATCCTGATTTTTTAAGATCATCTCTTGTGATTTCTTTAAGAATTTCAAACTTACTGTTGATTTCTCTCTTAAGTTCCTGTAAAGAAAGTTCTGTCTTTTTAATTCCAGCGCTTGTAGACTGTAATGCATCAAGACGTTTTTCTGTATCTGAAAGAACTGTTTCAAGATTATCAAGTTTTGAAGAAGCTTCTGTAATCTTTGGTCCATTTGAAAGAAGTCTATCAACATTTGTCTGAACATCTTTAATTTCATTTGGAAGAGATGTAACAAGTCTTGCACAATCTGTAACTTTCTGTTCAAGATTTTTAAGATTTGTAAATGATGTATCAACATCTTTCATTACGCGATTAACTGTATCTTCTTTCTTTTCAAGTCTGTCGTACTGCTGAGAAATTTCTGAAAGCTTATCTCTATAATCTCTGATTGTAACTTCCATTTTCTGAACATCGTCAGAAGTTGTATGGAGACTCTGAATACGACTGTCAATTGTATCAGAAAGGTTAATCATCTGGTTGAATTTCTGTTCCAATGTAACAACTTTCTGTTTCTGTGTTTCGAATGTAGAAATCTGTCTTGAAATGTCATCGTTCATTTTACAGATTGAACCATATTCTGTATGGAAACGGTTTGCTACATCATTGTAATCTTCAACACGTTCGAATGAATCATTAAGTGCTTTAATATTTTCATCAATCTGACGTTTCATTAAATCAGCCTTTTCATAAAGCTGGATATTTGAACGGATTGTCTGAAGTTCTTTTGATAATTCACCCATTCTTGTCTGAAGGTCTGTTGCATCGTTCTGCATTTTAAGAATGAATTTAGACTGATTTGCTTTATTCTGTTCTGTAACAGTCTGAAGATCATTTTTAAGATCTTCAATACTCTTGTTAGCTTTATCATTCTGTGTACGTACTCTGTCTTCTGTATCTTTTAACATTTCTTCGTACATATCTTTAAGCTGAGCAAGAATCTGTGTTGAACGGTCATCAAATTCTTTTATACAAGTTTCAGACTGATTCTGGAGTGTAGCAATCTGATTTGTAAGATCGTTCTGCTGCTGCTGAATATTTGAAGTATAAACATTCATCTGCTGCATAAGTTTCTGTGATGCTTCATTGATTTGTGATTCAGCAGTATTTTTGAAACCATCTAACTGATCACCAAACTGGTTGTTAGAATCATCAAACTGAGCTTTAAGTTTTTCTTTCCATTCATCAAAGTTCTGAATTGCCTGATTAATAGAAGCAGTTCCTGTGTCTCGTCTTTCAACAATTGAATCTTCGAACTGTTTAATGTCAGAAAGAATACTTGTCTGAACCTTAGCAATATTTGCCTGTACAATAGAAGCATTTGTTGTAATTTCATCTTTAAGAGCTTTTTCTACATTGTCAGTAACTTTCTTGATTTTTGTAGAAGCATCTTCCTGGAAATTATTTAATTTTGTCTGTAATGAAGAAATAGTTGAGTTAAGTTCTGTTTTTGTATCATTTACTACAACTTCAATTTTTGTAAAGTCATCAGAAGTTTTTACATTAAGACTTGATACTTTAGTTTCCAATTCTTCAAGATATTCAGCTTCAACCTTTTTACGTGCTTCTTCATAAGTATTTGTAAGAGAAGCAAGTTTTGAATCCAAATCATCTTTCCAGCTAGAAAGGTTTGTATCAATTTCATTATTTTTTGTTTTAAGATTACTGTCAAAAGCAATTTCAAACTCATGAAGTTTTGCACTCATGTTTCCGTTTGCTGTATCTTTTAAGGCTTCAAGAGAACGGTCAATTCCCTGTAATCTTAATTCAACTTCGTCAGATGACTGTTTGATGTTTTTAGCAAACTCATCGTGACGTTTCTGCTGTTCATTACAGAAGCTTACGAAATCATCTGTAACACGAGTCTGGATTTCTGACATTGCCGCACGGAGGGATTTATCCAAAGTATCAATATCTTCTCCAGAATGTTCAATAGAATTGATTTTATATTCAATTTCACGTTTGTATGAATTTAACTGATCGTCGATACCTTCAAGAATTGAAAGGTGACGGTTTTCACTTTCAGCAACAGAACGTTTTACAGAATCTGTAATCATTTTATTCATGTTGTTAAGTTTAATTTCTGTTTCAGTTTTGAAATCTTCAATAATCTTTGTTACTGTTCTGATTTTATTTTCCAACTGAGGACGCATTTCTTCTGCTCTTGAAGTTGCATCTTCACATTCTCTATGGAGTAAATCAACGGCAGTTTTTGTTTCCTGTGCAGAATTATTTGTCTGATTTGCAATTGTCTTTAAGCGTTCTGCAATATCATTCTGCATAGTTGTGATTTTATCCTGAACCAGTTCATTGTATTTTTCAATATTTTCTTCTGCACGAATTTTATATTCTTCGTAAGAAGTTTTTTCTGTCTGTTCAGCATTTGCAATTGCTTCATTATAAAGAGACATATATTTCTTCTGAATTGCATCAATCTGCTGTTCAAGATCTTCTCTAACTGTTTCAAGGCTCTTAGAGTTACCGTTTACATCTTTTGCAAGATATCTTGTTGTATCTTCACATTCTTTAACGCTCTGTTCAAGAACATTTCTTGTATCTGTAATACGTTTCTTGAATTCTTCTTCAAGCATACGCATTTTTTCGTTGAAGTTGTCCTGAAGGCTTGTTTCACCATTTGTGTACTGAGCAGTTAATTCTGCAAGCTGAGTTGAAATAGTTTCTGTTTTGTCATGGAATTCTGTATCAAGAGCATTGATTTTTGTTCCATATGTATTTTCAAAATTATCAATTCTTTCTGTGTATTCAGTCTGAATTGCATCCATTTCAGAATCATGATTTGTAGAAATCTGTGTAAATTGATTTTTGTATTCTTCTCTAAGAAGATCAATCTGATTTGTACAGTTGGAATTAAGAGAATTGATTTTAGTATTGTAACCTTCTTCAAAATCTTTAATTTCTGTTGTAATTCTATCTTCAAGTGAAGAAATTTGATTTACACTGGCATCATTAAGAGCCTGAATTGCTGCATTGAATTCATCCTGCAATTTCTGGTGGGTATTATTAAAATCTGCATTGAATTCATTAATTCTTTTGTCAGTGTAAGATGTTGCTGTATCAAAAGCTTTTGTGTAATTTTCAACAAATGCCTGATGTTCTGAATTGAATTTCTGTTCAAGATCAGAGAAGTCACTGTTGTTTCTTGCCTGAATGTTTTCAACCTGTGAATCATATTTCTGGCTGATACGGGCAAAGTCTTCATTGAATCTTGCTTCAATTTTAGCAACAGCACCATCATTTTTATTTGTGATAGCATCAATCTGCTGGTTGTATTTTTCGTTAAGAGACTGAATCTTAGCTGTGTATGAATCTGTTACAGAATCCATGTTTGTATTGAATTTTTCTGTAACTCTGTTTGTTACTTCTGTAATTCTATCTGTAAGGGTAGAATCAAGCTGACTTGCCATAAGATTAAGTTCTTTAAGATATTTATCAGCACGTTCCTGAGCTTTAACGCCTAAATTTTCAAAAGCTGAATTTTCAAGAGTATCTGCTTTTTCCGCAGCAGTATCAAAAGCAGCCTGAACTTCTTCTCTGATTTTATCCAAAGCCTGTTCTGCATTGTACTGAGATTTATTAATATCTTCTGCAATACTGTTTGCATAAGCTTTATATTTATCAAGAAGATTAAGACCTACATCTTTAAGCTGTTCTGCATTTACTTTAGAGAAGTTTTCTGAAACCTGAGGAATTCTCTTATCAATATTTTCAACAACCTGCTGCTGTTTTAAAAGCTTGCTTGAAATTGAATCAACAACGCTGCTTTCTTTTTGAATTCTTCTTAAGTTTTCTTCAACTTTATCAGTCATGTCGTTTAAATCGTTTAAAACCTGTGCATAACTGTTAATCTGATTTTCAATATTCTGAACAGATTTAATATTGTCATCAAGAGAAGCAATTTTAACGTTGAAATCTTCATACTGTTTTGCAAGAAGTTTTACCGCTGCATTTGCCTGACTCTGTCTTGAATCAAATTCAGTTACAAGCATGTTGCATTTGCCTTCAACATTTTTGTAATATGCAGCAAGATCTTCCTGACGTTTGTCTGCATAACGTTTTACTTTCTCGATTGCATTGTTTTTTTTGTCAATTTCGTGGAGAACGATTGTGACACCAACTGCAACTACCGACGCTACAAGAATAGAAATAATAAGTTCCACTTTTTATACCCAACCTATTTTTTATTTATTTTCAAAAAATTTAGTTTCAAGTTCAGAATACTCTGTAAAAATTACATCTGCAATTTCTGATGTTGTACCAGAACGTTTTTTTCCAGGTGTAATTATCCAGGCTGCTTTCATTCCTGCTTTTTTAGAACCTTCAATGTCGTATTTATGATTGTTTCCGACATAAAGAATTTCTTCTGCTGGAATATTTAAGGTTTTCTGTAATACAGAAAAAACATGGGGTGAAGGTTTTAAAGCACCTGTCTGTTCAGAGCCAAGCAGAAAATCACAATAATCTTTTATTCCCCAAATATCTCCTTTTTGTTCAGGAGGGAAATCTGAAAGAATTGCAACTTTAATGCCTGTTTCTTTAAGGCGTTTAATAAAATCTCTGGCACCTTTATAAGGTTTTAATTTCTGATAGTATTTTTTTAAGCCTTCATAAACAATTTTATTCAGTTTTTTTTCAGCTTTTTCCGGAGAACATTTAAGTTTTTCTGAAAGAAGTCTGACTTGCTCTGAATTAAAATCATCATAAAAACCTTCCGGCTTGTTATGTCTAAGTTCTTTTCTAACTTTATTGAAAGGAAGAAAAAAATTCAGATGAATCAGAAAATAAGGGGCAACTCTTAAATTGAATGGAAGCTCTTTGTATAACGTTCCATCAATGTCAAAAGCAACCGCTTTTATTTCACCAAAGTATTCAGTACGCACAATACCATTATACAATATAACTGATAATTAGTCATTGTATTTATGTGCTATTATAGAAAAAACTTATAAATTAAAGTTCCTGATCTTTGTGAAGAGAGTCCAATCTTGACAGTCTTTCTTTGTCTGGTGTGATGCAGAGATTTTTTTCCTGGGTAGGTAAAACTAATCCTTTTGGACCATTTTTTGCCCGTCGCAGATATTTTACATGAGTATAATATAAATCAGTTTTTCCAGTATTTCTTGCCTTTGAATAATAAACAGCCAGATTTGCAGCATCAAGAAGAATTTCCAGAGGTACAGTTTTTCCTTTTCTGGCCTTAATAAATACATATCCTCCTGGAAAATCTCTTACGTGAAGCCATAAATCTTCGCCCCGTACATGATGACGTAATAATTCATCATTTTCGTTTGCATCTCTTCCTACAAGGATATACCAGCCGTTTACAGTGTAATCTAATCCCGGGTGAGTTTTTTTCTGCTGCTGTTTAGGAGTGGAATCTCTGCGAAGCAATTGTTCAATTTTCACAGGATTTTTTTCATTTTTAATTTCGTCGTATAATTTTTCCAGTTTTTCAATTTGTTTTTCTGCAATTTCTATATCATGTTCCAGTTCTTCTGAACCGGTAATTGCTTTTTTATAGTTTTTATAATATTCAGATGCATTTTCCTGAGCTGATTTTTTTGGATCAATAACCAGTCTTATTGTTTTTCCAGTTTCATAATCCTCACATTCAAGAAAATTTGAAGTTCCGTCAATTAAATGTCCAAAGGAAAGAATCAAATCTCCCTGATGTTTAAGCTGACTGGAGTTTTTAAAAGTTTCTTTCTTTTGAATAAGATTATTTAAGGCGCTCTGTCTTTTTGAGTAATTTACATTAAACCATTTTTCAGCTTTTTCCAGTAAAGCTTCCCTTGATAAAGTTGATGCATGTTCGCTGTACCAGTAATCAATATATGCATTAAAAGAATTAAAAGGTTTTTCATTTGAATCTGTCTGATCTTGCCATGAACGGACAGGGAATCTTTCATTATCAGATAGTTTTTCTTCAATAACTGCAGGAGCAATATAAACTTCATCTTTTAATTCATATCTGTCTGGACGACGGAACATTGGTTCAAGAATTAAATCATGTTCATCACAAAGAATGATGTTTGCAGCATTATTCCACAGTTTTATATACATGTTAAAAATTTCATTTTCAGAATGACTTAGAACCATTTTAATTACACGTTCCATTCCTATCTGTTCACAGGAATTGATTCTGCAACCTTTAATCCGGGAACGTAAAAACTCCATAAAACGGAGAGGTTTATCATTTTTGGTGATTTTTCGTCTGGTTTCGTTAATTCTTACTGAATTCTGGGCTGTACAAACTAATACTGTTTTTGCCTGACCTTCTTTATATGTGTAAAAGGCGATTGTATCAAATCCAGGTTGAATTATATCCTGAATAAATGCCCCTTCAATATTCAATTCACTTAAAATTAAATTAATTTCGTTACAATTTAAACTCATAGTTATTAAAACTCAAAATAAAAAAATTATAATTTAAATTTAATTTATGATTATAAAATTGGCAATAGAAAAAAAATGTTATAACATTAGGATATGAAATTTCTTCTAGTAGCTGTAAATGCATCTTTCAGTCATACATGTTTAGCCGTAAGACAATTATCCGCTTTTACAGGAATTGAATTTATAGAATTTACAATTAATCAGCCTATTGGAGAGATTCTTAGAGGCATTAAAGAGTTAAATCCTGATGTTGTACTTTTTTCAACTTATATATGGAATGGTGAAATTATTTCTAAAATAATTCCTGATATAAAGAAAATTCTCCCAAAAGCAATCATTGGTGCTGGTGGTCCTGAATTTGGATTTGCTGCTTCTATTTATTTAAAAAAATTGCCTTCTCTCGATTTTATAATGCATGGGGAAGGAGAAAAAACTCTGGAAGAAATTCAAAAAAAATCTGATTCTTTAAGAAAAGATTCAGCTGAAACTTTAAGCAGTATTAAAGGTGTTTTTTACAGGGATTGCGAAAATAATATAATTTTTTCTGGGGAACGAGAATTAATCTGCGATTTATCAGAACTTCCTTTTGCATATCCTTCTTTAAAATCTGCATATGTAAATCAAACTGGTATTCCTTTAGATTTGCAGAACAAGATTTTTTATTATGAAAGTTCCAGAGGTTGTCCTTTTAAATGTTCCTACTGTATGTCTTCTCTTGATTTAAGAGTAAGATTTATGCCTTTAGAACGGGTTTTTGAAGATTTACAAATTTTTCTTGAACAGAAGGTTCCTTTAGTAAAATTTGTAGACCGTACTTATAATCTGGATTCTCAGCGTTATATTGCAATCTGGAAATTCATTAAAGAAAATCACAATGGAATTACCATGTTCCATTTTGAAATTGAAGCAGAATTTCTTTCAGAAGAAGCACTGGATTTTTTACAGACAGTTCCATCAGGAATAATGCAGTTTGAAATTGGAGTTCAAAGTTCCAATAAACAAACATTAAAAGCCATAAATCGTTCTGATAATATTGAAAAACTTGCAGAAAATATAAAAAGACTGCCTTCTACCATTCATCAGCATCTGGATTTAATTGCGGGGCTTCCTTATGAAAATCTTGAATCTTTTGGTAAATCTTTTGATTTTGTCATGGCACTCAAACCTGATGCACTTCAGCTGGGATTTTTAAAAGTTCTTCATGGAACAATAATGGAAAAGTATGCAAAAGAAAATGGATGGAAATGGATGGAAAATCCTGTTTATGAAACTTTTTCAACTCCATACATGTCTTATGAAGATATGACTTTTCTTAAAGATCTGGAAGTTTGTGTTGATGCTTTCTGGAATAGTGGTGTTTTTGTAAATTTAATGAAATACATTGGTAGAAAAATGAGTTTCTGGAGTTTCTTTTATGCCCTTACAAAAGAATCTCAAAAAAAACAGGTTTTTATCGCGGCCAGAAGAGAATCTTTCTGGTTCAGTTTAATTTTTCAGTTTATAAATGAAGATTTATTTCCCTCCCTTAATAAATCTGTAATGACTGATTTACTTCGTTATGATTTTGTAAAGCGTGGTAAACAGGGAAATTTTCCAGAATGGTATAATCATCGTTATGATAAAGAAAGACACAGAATTCTTCTGGAAGAAAAAGAAGGAATTAACAACGCCAGAATAGGATTTGCTTTTTCTGAGTATGAATGTTTTGATTATGATGTTACAGCAGAAGAACCTGAATTACAAAAAATGAATTATGAACTTCTGCTGCAATATCCAAAAAGATTAAAATAAATTACAGATTTCTTAATGCACTTTCTAATGTGTTCTGCATAAGCATTGCAATTGTCATTGGTCCAACTCCACCTGGAACTGGAGTAATGTAACTTGCTTTTTCTTTAAGTTCATCAAAATCGCAGTCACCAATAAGTCTGAAGCCGGATTTTTTTGTTGAATCTGGAATTCTGTTTACACCAACATCAATAATTACAGCTCCATCTTTTGCCATGTCTGCAGTTAATGTATGAGGATGTCCTGATGCAACAACAAGAATATCAGCCTGTTTTGTAATTTCTGCCATATTTTTTGTACCGGTATGACACATTGTAACAGTACAGTTTGTATCTTTTCTTGCAAGAAGAATTGAAACTGGTTTTCCAACAATATTTGAACGTCCGATTACAACAGCATGTTTTCCGCTGGTTTCAATACCCATTTTCTGTAAAAGAACAATAATTCCGTGTGGTGTACAAGGTAAAAATCCAGGACGACCAATCATCATGTTTCCAACGCTTACAGGATGGAATCCATCAACATCTTTTTCTGGAACAATTGCCATAATAACTTTATCTTCATTGATATGTTTTGGGAGTGGAAGTTGAACAAGAATTCCATGAACAGAAGAATCTTTATTTAATTTATCAATAAGCTGAAGCAATTCTTCTTCTGAAGTTGATTCTGGTAAAGTAATAGAACGATCTTCCATTCCGACTTCAGCCAATGCTTTTCTTTTTCCAGTAACATAACTTACACTGGCAGGGTTTTCTCCTACAAGAATAACTGCAAGACAAGGAGTAATGCCTTTTGCTTTTAATTCAGCTGTTTTTGCTGCAACATCAGCTCTTACATCAGCTGCAATCTGTTTTCCATCAATGATAATAGCGCTCATTCGTAACCATTCCTTATTTAATTCATTTTATTGATAAATGACAGTAAAAACTGTATATTTAAAACATATTACAAAATGAAAAATGGGGCAATATGAAACGATTTCTTTCAATTATTTTATCACTTCTCTTTATCACGGGTTTTGTTTTTGCAGAGGAAGAAGGTGATGAATATGATGATGGTTATGTATATGAAGTAAACGGGGCAGGAGACCAGTTTATTAAAATAAATCTTGGATCAATAATTCCATTAAATTTTTCGTCTGATGGTATAAACAGATTATATAGTGGCGGTGTAATGGAATTAGGTTATTACAGATTCCTTAATAAATGGCTGGCTGTTGGTGGCGAAATGTCTGCTTCTTATAATATTTCTGTTGGTGAAAAAATTCTTGTTATGATTCCATTTACTTTTGGTATTATGTATCAGCCAACTTATAATGATTTTGAATTTCCTATATTTGCAGAAATAGGTTTTTCTTATGAAAGCTGGCAGAATATGGATTATTTCCCATCCCTGGCAGCAAAACTGGAAGCTGGTGGTTTTTACAGAATAAACGAAATTTGTTCTGTAGGGTTAAATACTTCCTTTATGTGGATTCCTCAGTGGTTTAAAGATTCTCAATATAACAAAAACGGTTTGTTTATGACTGCTTCAATTGGAGCCCGTTATCATTTCTAATTCAGGAACAAGTATGAAAAAAAAGATATCATTATTAGCATTAACTGCAGCATTAGTAATCTCATTAACAGGATGTTTTAATCCTGCTTTTTATAATATTATGCAGGATGTTCCTCCTGAAGAAGCAACAATTTTTGGAATTGTACGTTCTGTTACCCGTTATACAGTAGGATCTGAAGAATATCTTGTAATAAACGCAAACGACGGAATTCAGTATAAAAAAGCTGATGATAACTCTCATGGTACCTGGAAAAAAGCTGATATTCCATTTTCTTTATTAAAATACGATTATGCTGCTAAAAATCCAGACGGAACATCCGGAGTTTTCACAGGTGAACAGATTCTTAAAGTTTTAGCTGATTCTGATAATCTTTACGTTGTAACTACTACTTACAGAAATAATTCTGTTGCCGGTCGTTCTGATCCTGATGAAGTAAAAATCTGGACTTCAAAAGTTACAGACTGGGATTCAATTTCCTGGACTCAGATTGCTTTGCCAGATCGCGAAAGTGGTGTAGAAGGTGATACTGATACAAGAATTTTTCAGTATTATGAACAGAATGATTATTTAACTTCAAGATTTAATGTTTTTTCTACAAATGCAGTTGAAAAAGCCCATAGAGCAGTTTACGTAAGAAGTGGTTCTGCAAAAAGCACAATTTATTATTCGTTAAGTAATGGTTCAATTAGTAAAACTTCAATTTCTTCTGTTGTTGGTGGCTCGGCTGACAAACCTGTAAATGGAGTTGTTTATTTGAATGGTTATAAATTCTTTGAAAGCAGTGCAGTTTGTACAAATGAGGCATCAGGAACTCCTGCAACTATTGTTTATTTTGGAAAACCTGGTGATTCAAAATTGTATACCTATGATGGAAGTACTGTAACTACCTGTTTGAATTGTGGAGATGAATTATCTTGTATTGCTGTTTCAAAAGATTCTCTTATAATTGGTCGTGCACATTATTCATCATTAACAGCAACAAGCGGTGGTGCTGTAAGAGTTCTTCTTAATAATGAAGGAGTACCAGCAAAATCTTTGTCTTCTTTCAATACAAATGCTTCTTCTCAACTTTCCAGTGCATATTTAATTTTTACACTTTTATGTGTTGATCCATCTCAGGACGAAGCAGATGCTACTTTCTATTCTTCAATTGGATTCAGAGGAACTGGAGCTTCAACATCAGTTACATATGAAAATGTTGGACTGTGGTCTTATTATCCAGAACGTGGAAACTGGAACCGAGAATAAAAAAACAGCATATGGCCGATACACTTTTTGAGCAGGTAAAAAGTTCCAATGAACCACTGGCAGCACGTATGCGCCCAAGAAATCTTGATGAATATATTGGGCAGGATCATATTGTTGGAAAGGGTCGTTTATTAAGACGAGCCATTGCTGCCGACCAGCTTACATCTGTAATTTTTTATGGACCTCCAGGAAGTGGAAAAACAACTTTAGCAAGAGTTATTGCCAATCATACAAAATCAAATTTTATTACTCTTAATGCAGTTTTAACTGGTGTTGCAGATATTCGCGAATCAATTAAAAAGGCAGAAGAGTATTTTAATTTATATTCAAGACGTACCATTTTATTTGTAGATGAAGTTCATCGTTGGAATAAAAGTCAGCAGGATGCACTCTTACCTTGGGTAGAAAATGGTACAATCATTCTTATTGGTGCAACAACCGAAAATCCTTTTTTTGAAGTAAATAAAGCTTTAGTTTCCAGATCCAGAGTTTTTCAACTTAAACCATTAACTTCTGAAGATTTAAAAAAAGCTGCCGAAATGGCTCTTTCCGATAAAGATCGGGGCTATGGAAAATGGAAGGTGTTTTTCGAAGAAGGTGCTTTAGAACATCTTATTGATACAGCTAATGGTGATGCCCGTTCATTGTTAAATGCTTTAGAACTAGCTGTAGAAACTACTCCAGAAAAATGGAATCCTTTGGCACAACCTCCTGTTCCAGCTTTTGGAAGTGAAATTTATATCAGTAAAGAAGCTGCCGAAGAATCAATTCAAAAAAAAGTTGTTCTTTATGATAGAGATGGAGATTATCATTACGATATAATCAGTGCTTTTATAAAATCTTTACGGGGCCGCGATCCAGATGCAGCTTGTTACTGGCTTGCAAGAATGGTAAGGGCAGGAGAAGATCCTCATTTTATTTTCAGAAGAATGTTAATTTCTGCTTGCGAAGATACTGGTCTTGCTGATCCAAATGCAATCACAGTGGTAAATTCCTGTGCTGCCGCTTTCGACAGAGTTGGTATGCCGGAAGGAAATTATTTTCTTTCTCATGCCGCTTTATATTTATCAACTGCACCTAAATCAAACAGTTCAATGGCATTTTTTGATGCTTTATCTTCTGTAGAAAAAGAAGATGCTGATGTTCCTAATCATTTAAGAGATGCAAATCGGGATGCAGAAGGTTTTGGCCATGGTTCCGGATATATGTACCCTCATGCTTACAAAGACCATTGGGTTGCTCAACAATATTTACCAGATTCAATACGAGGAAGAATTTTTTATACTCCAAGTACACAAGGTTATGAAGGTACAATAAGAAGTGAAGTTCTTTCAAGAAGGGAAGTTCAGATTGCTTCAATTCTAAATCCTCCAAGAAATGAAGAAAAATCAGAATTTGGAGAAAATCCTGTATCAGAATGGTGGATAAACGAACATTTTAAGAGCGGAGAAACAAAAAATGATGAAAATCTGACTTTCTCTCCAAAAGATGAAAAGAAAGAAAAAATACTTTCATCTGCCGATAAATTCTGGCGTCAGAGATTAGATTCAAATCATTCAGAAAATCTTCTTTCAATACGAAACATAATGATTGAAATTGCTCAGTTGCGTCGTCATTACCGCAGTTTAATCTGGAATGCTGATTCAGGACTTTTAATATGGGAAATTGCCCGTAAAACTCCAGAAGGAGTTGCCTGTGGTGTATGTCGTAGTGAGCAGGGAAAAAAGATTTTACAGCAATATGAACAGACTTTAGGCGATATGGATCGTCCTGTTTTAATAAATAGAGATAAATTAACACTTTCAGAAACTCTCTGTAAATTTGAAGATACGGTTTTTGACAGAGTTTTTTTTATGGATCCAGTTCTTAATCAAAAAAATATTTCAAATCTGGCAGATGCTTTATTTGCAGAATATTCAAAAGAAGAGGGCCATTTTGCAGAAGGCTGTGAAACAATTATTTCCCAGACAATTCCTGTAAAAGGGCAGAGACTTGGAAAATTAATTAAAGACTCAATTTTAACTGACGATTCAACTCAGGAAGAAATTTCATTAATTGAAAAACTTATCCAGTCAGATGATCTGTATTTTTCAGATAAAGAAAACTCTCTTTTTAACTGGGATGACGAATCAATTAATAATGAATTTTCTTCCAAAGGTTTTACAGTTTTTACTGAAACAAAAGATTTTTCTGAAAAAATGTATATTTCAGTTTCTGATATTGAAAATTGGTTTAATCCTGAAAATTCAGCATATGGAAAATTTATTAACAATCAGCTTTCTTCAGATGAAATTGAAAAAATAAAACAGCTTCTTCTCACAAATGGCGAAAAGAAGCTGTTTAACTGGAAAAAAGTTTATGCTTTTTTTAAGATTAGTCTCTGATTGAATCTATATTAGCTTTTCCACCTGGTACAAATGGAAGAACAGTTTCTTCTGAATCTACACTTATTCTTACAAAGCAAGGTTTATTTTCACGATTTGCATCAAATGCTTTTTTGTACCATTCTGCATCAGAATCACCGTCAATTGCTTCAATTCCAAAACCTTTTGCAATAGCAAGTAAATCTGGCTGTTTTGAGAAAATAGAAGCACTGTAATTTTTTTCAAAAAGATATTTCTGCTGCTGGTAAACCATTCCTAATGTTCCATTCTGGAAAACAATTACAGTAACTGGAAGATTATGTTCAGCAAGGGTTGCAAGTTCCTGAATATTCATCATAATTGAACCGTCTCCACTAAAACAAACAATTCGTTTATCAGGATTTGCAAGAGCAGCTCCAATTGCTGCTGGTAAACCAAAACCCATTGTTCCAAGACTTCCAGATGTAAGGAATGTTCTTGGTGCTTCTACAGGATAGTATTGAGCGGCCCACATCTGATGCTGACCAACGTCTGTTGTAACAATTAAATCTTTTGCTGTAGTTCCGGCTTTTTCAGAATATTCTGGCACTTTAGAAATAATTTCTCTTGGATTTGCTTTCTTTTCTCCTTCAGGACGGCCAATAGTAATGGAATTATTTTCTCTTTTGCATGCAATAATTTTTTCCAGCCACTGAGCTCTTGCTTCGGCTTCTTTCCATGCCTGTCCATATTTTTCCTGTTTTTCAGATGAAAGCTGAACTAAAATAGGGAATACAGATTCAACATCTGCAACCACAGAAATGTGTGATTTCATAATTTTATCAACTTCTGCAGCATCAACATCAATATGAATAATTTTTGCATTTGGACAGAATTTTGAAACAACACCAGTTGCTCTGTCATCAAAACGAACACCAGCTGCAATTACTAAATCAGAATCATGCATTGCAACGTTAGCAGCATGAGAACCATGCATACCAACCATTCCAATAAACATTTCAGAACTTTCAGGAACAGCTCCAAGTCCCATTAAACTGGTAACAACAGGTAATCTATAACTATGGAGAAATTTCTTTAAGCCTTCAGCTGCAGCAGGAGAATTACATCCACCTCCACAGAATAAGACTGGTTTTTTAGCAGTTGCAAGAATATCTGTAATTTTATCAAGTTTAGCTGCGTATAAATGAGGAGGAGTGTGGAATCGTCCTAAAAGTTTCTGTCGGCTGGAATCCTTATCTTCATTTCCGCCATTAATTTCCGGCCATTTAGAAACTTCACATTCTTTAAGCTGAACATCTCTTGGAACATCAATTAAAACAGGTCCAGGTCTTCCGCTCATTGCAATTTCAAAAGCCTTTGGAATTGCAGTTAATAATTCTTCAGGAGATTTTACCATCATTGAATGTTTTGTGATTGGAAAAGAAAGTCCAAAAGTATCTGCTTCCTGGAAAGCATCTGTTCCAATTAAAGTAGTATTTACCTGTCCAGTAATAGCAATAATAGGAATTGAATCACAACGGGCATCTGCAACAGCTGTTAATAAATTCATTGCTCCTGGACCAGAAGTTGCCATACAAACTGCAGGTTTACCTGTTGAACGGGCCATACCCTGAGCAATAAAACCGGCTGCCTGTTCCTGGCGCACAAGAATATGCTGGATTGAAGATCGGTTTAATTCATCGTAAAGAGGAAGAATAGATCCTCCGGGAATACCTGCCACTGTATCAATACCATACATTTCTAATAATTTAACAATAATCTGTGCACCACTTTGTTTCATTTGTTGCCCCTTAAAATAATTGGATTATATAAAAAAAGCTCCCCATTTTAGGAGAGCCTTATTTTTACAAGTTTTGTAACATATTTAATGCTTCAGAACAAAATTCAATAACGCTCTTTGGACTAGGCCACCACTAAAAGGACGAGAACAAATAGAACTTTGACTAAAACTGATTTTTTCATATATCCTTAATTTTCCCTTTTTTTTCATCCTGTGTCAATAGTAAAATTATTCCTGGTATTCAGTATAAGCGTAGGCGTTATGCAAATGAATACTTTCTTCATTTTCAGCTTCAACACTAAACCATTTGAATTTCATTTGTTTTAAGCCTAAATAAATTTCTCTTACCAGATCTTCAACAAATCTAGGATTTTCATAAGCGTGTTCAGTAACCTGTTTTTCATCCTGACGTTTTAAAACAGAATAAAGAGGTGAAGAGGCTTTTTGTTCAACCATAGAAATTACATCTTCAATCCAGAAAAATTCAGAATATAAAACCTTAATTCTTACATATCCACGCTGATTATGAGCTCCATATTCACTTATTGCTTTAGAACAAGGACACAATGTCGTAACTGGAACTTCAATTCCAACGTAGAAATCCTTTTTACTGCCAGAAACTTCTCCTTCGTAAGAACAGATATATTCCATCATTCCTGGAGTTTCCGAAACAGGAGCCTTTTTTTCAATAAAGTATGGGAATGTAATGCTGCCGTATGCCTTTTCTGCATCCAGTTTATTTCGAATTTCATCCAGCATAACAAGAAAATGCTGCATTGAAATATTAGTGTGATATTTATGAAAAACCTCAATAAATCGGGACATATGAGTTCCCTTAAAACTATGAGGCAGATTTACATATAAATTTACTGTTGCAGTTGTATTTTGAGTCTTTTGAGTTTTATCTAAAACAGAAACCGGATATTTTACACCTCTTACTCCAACTTTTTGTAAAGGAACTTCTCTCGTATCTTTTTCGTTCTGAATATCACGCATATTGAAAATATAACTTAATTAGAGAATAAAATAAACTGACATAAATACATTTTTTCTATACAATATAGATTATGACTTACTTTTTTGAAACATATGGCTGTGAAATGAATATTGCAGAATCTGCCGCTGTAGAACAATTATTAATTGCCCGTGGATGGAAACAGGCAGCTAGTGCACAGGTAGCAGATTTAGCCATTGTAAATACATGTTCTGTAAGAGAAACCGCAGAAAACCGTATTATGGGTCGTTTAGGCTGGTTTAGCGGATTAAAAGCAGTTCGAGAATGTAAACTTGGTGCTAAAACTAAACTTCTGGAAGAAGCAGTTGAATATGTAAAAGATGGCCCAAAACCTTTAACTTTAGTTGTAATGGGTTGTATGGCCGAACGTCTTCTTAAAGAATTTCACGAAAAATTTTCATTTGTAGATTATGTAGTTGGTACTTTTGCAAAGCATCATTTTTCGGAAATTATTACAGCAGTAGAAGAAGGACGCAAACCTTTTGAAATTGATGATACAGAAAATTATAAATTTGCCACAGTTTCTGCAGAACCAGGCGCATTTTCTACATTCGTTCCAATTATGCACGGATGCAATAACTTTTGTACATATTGTATTGTTCCTTATGTTCGTGGTCGTGAATGTAGTCGTCCAGTTTCAGAAATTCTCCGTGAAATTGATGTATTAAGTTCCTATGGTGTTCGGGAAATTACCCTTATTGGTCAAAATGTAAATAGTTACAGCGGACTTTTAGAAGGGGAAAGCCTTCCCCTGACTTCAGCCAGCAAGCTGTCTTCCGCCACCCCTTCCAGCGGGGACACCCCGCAACGCCCCGTAAATTTTGCTGCTTTGCTTCAGATAATTGCAGATCATCTTAAAGAAACAAAATCTTCAATTCAGTGGGTAAGATTTATGTCTTCTCATCCAAAAGATTTTACAGATGATGTAATTGATGTAATTGCAAAAGAAGAAGTTTTATGTCGTCATATTCATCTTCCAGTTCAGCATGGTTCAACTGCCGTTCTGGAAAAAATGAATCGTCGTTATACAAGAGAACAATATCTGGCGTTAGTACAGAAAATTAAAGATAAAATTCCAGATGTATCATTAACAACAGATATTATGATGGGATTTCCTGGGGAAACAGAAGAAGATGTTGAACTTACACTGGATTTAATGAATCAGGTAAAATATGAATCAGCAATGATGTATTACTATAATCCTCGGGAAGGAACTCCTGCTGCAAAAATGGAACAGCTTCCAGAAGAATTAAGAAAAGCCCGATTGCAAAGAGTAATAGATTTACAGCTGGAACATACTCATGAACAGATGAGCAAAAGAGTTGGTAAAACTGTAAAAATTCTTGTTGAATCTGTAAGCCGGGATGATAAATCAGAACTTTTAGGACAAACAGAACAGCACGAAAAAGTTGCTTTTAAGGCAGATAAAAAATTGATTGGTACATTTGTTAATGTTATAATTGACCAGTTAAGTGGAAATACCTTTAGAGGTCATTTAGTTTAATTAAAAACGGAGAATAGTATGATTGCTGCATTAATTGGAGTATTAGTAATTGTTGTTTTAATTGCCATTTTTATTGGAAAAAATCTTAACAATAGTTGTGCAATATGGTTTTTTAGAAGCTTTCCGGAAACAAATGTTGTAGTAGTTATTTTTATTGCTTTTGCTGCAGGAATTATTACTTCTCTGCTGCTTTTACTTATTGGAAAACTTATGACAAAGGCCAAATCTATTTCGGAAGAAAAAAAGGCTGAAGGTAAAAACGATAAAAAATCAAAAAAATCAGAATCTGAATCAACTTCATCAGAAGTAGAAAAAAATGTTGAAGTTGTTGAAATAAAATCTGAACAATCTCTGGAAAATACCGAAAATAATAGTGATAACAACTAATATATTCCGGTATTAATATGATTTCTAGAAAAAAACTCTTTTTTATAATTTTCTCATTTATTGCAGTATTCTCTAATTTATTTGCAGATAGTCTTAAAGCTAAAGATGTAGTTGCAGAAGCTCAGAAAAAAGCTTCAGTTACAGAAGTAATTTCATATCTGAATACAACTATTCCAAAAATTACAGATAATTCAGAAAAACGTGCAGTTTCAATATTTCTTGCATCAATTCAGGAACAGCTTTCATTATATACAGATGCAAGAAAAACTTATGCTTCTGCCGCTGCAATTTCAGGTGGAGATGTAGCAGGTTTTCCTGTAAAGACAAATGAACAGCTTGTTATTGATGCAGTACGCTGTGCTTTATGTACCGGCGATTTTGAAACAGCAGAGGCTTATCTTACTTCATCAGTTCGTAATTCAAAAGATAATCATATTATTTCTTATGTAAAATTGTATACTCAATGGAGTTCTTTGTGTAAAGCAGAAACTTCTGCCGATGTAAAAGAACCTGTGGAAATGTTAAAAGCTTATCTTAATGTTTCTTCAATGAATGAATTATATCCGGTTATTTTACTGACACTCTGGTATATTACTGGAGATAATTCTTATGCTCAGAAATTAAAGACAGATTTTCCAAAATCAATGGAATCTTTAATTGTAAAAGGAGACGTTCAGCTTCTTCCTGTACCATTCTGGTTCTTTGTTCCAAAAACTGGTATTGCAGAGCAGGGAACAGGTTCTTATTCAGAAAGTGCAACAGTTATTGTTTCTACTACAGAATCTCCAAAAGTAAAATTTTCAAAATGGCAGCTGGGTTTATTTAAATCAGAAGCAAATGCAAAAGCTTTATGTGAAGAAGTAAAGGCAAAAGGTTTTGATTCTTCCATTACATCAGAAAAAAGAGCCAGCGGAACAACTTATTATATTGTTATTGTAAAAGAAAATGCTTCCGGAGATGTTTCAGACCGTCTTAAAAGTGCCGGTTATGAATGCTATCCTGTAGAATAATTCTATAACATCAGACATTATATGAATCTCTTCCCCCTTTTATAAAAAATTAGTATAATAAAATACTATGAGTAACAACGAAAAAAATCCTTTACTTTGCCACTGGGCAGACAGAATGGCAGACAAAATTATCCAGGAAAAAGGTGATTTAGATTCATATACATGTGCATCAGGTATTACACCTTCTGGAACAGTTCATCTTGGTAACTTCCGCGAAATTATTACAGTTGATTTAGTAGTTCGCGCCTTACGTGATCGTGGTAAGAATGTTCGCTTTATTTATTCATGGGACGATTATGATGTATTCCGTAAAGTTCCTGCAAACATGCCAGATCCTGAAGTTCTTGAAAAATATCTTCGTTATCCAATTACAGAAGTACCAGATACAACTGGCCGCAACGAAAATTATGCCCGCCATCACGAAGTTGATATTGAACAGCAGCTTCCACGTGTTGGTATTCATCCAGAATTTTTATATCAGGCTAGCCGCTACCGTGCAAATAAATATGCAGAAGGTATGAAAAAGGCAATGCAGAATCGTGATGTTATTAAACAGTGTCTTAATGAATATCGCGATGATGATCATAAAATGAAACCAGAAGATGTTTACTGGCCTGTAGCAATCTTCTGTGGAAAATGTCAGAAAGATACAACAGAAATTACTGATTATGACGGTGAATACGGTATTTCGTATAAATGTGAATGTGGTAACTGTGAAACTGCAGATATCCGCGTTTTCAAAGGTGCTAAACTTGGCTGGCGTGTTGACTGGCCAATGAGATGGAACGAAGAAAAAGTTGTATTTGAACCAGGTGGAAAAGATCATATCAGTCCTGGTGGATCATACGATACAGCAAAATTGGTTTCAAAAAGAATTTATAATTGGAATGCACCTGTTACAATGCGTTACGACTTTGTAAATTTAAAAGGTGTTCCTGGAAAAATGTCTTCATCAAAAGGTAAAGTTATTGCTTTGCCAGATGCTCTTGATGTTTACCAGGCAGAAGTTCTTCGTTATATGTTTGCTGGTACTCGTCCAGATACAGAATTTTCTATTTCTTTTGATATGGACGTTCTTAAAGTATACGAAGATTATGATAAAACAGAACGTGTTGTTTTTGGTGTAGATCCTGCTAAAAATGAAGATTTCTTTAATAAAGAAAAACGCATTTATATGCTTTCTCAGCCAGATGGAAAAATTCCAGAAACAATGCCATATCAGATTACTTTCCGTATGCTTACAACATTGCTTCAGATTTATTCTGGTGATATTAATAAAGTAATTACTTCTCTTGGTGATGTAAAACCAGAACAGGAAGAAAGACTTCGTCGTCGTGCAGCTTGTGCATGGTTCTGGATTCAGCATTCTGCTCCTGATTGTGCTCCAGAATTTTGTTTTGCATTGCGCAATGATGGTTCAAAAGCAGAATTAGATGATAATATGCTTACTGCTGTAAAACGAATCCGTGATGAAGTTCTTCCAAAAATGGATACTTTTACTCAGGATAAAGAATGTCAGCAGGCAATGTATGATATAGCAACAGAAATGGGAATTGAACCAAAAGCATTGTTTACTGCAATGTACCATGTTCTTATCAATAAAGATCAAGGACCTCGCTTAGGAAGTTTTATGAGAATTATTGGAAAAGATTCTTTAGGTAAGATTCTTGCTGTATACTAATTATATTTTTATACAATAATTATATATTCATTTTCTTGTTTTTTTACAAATTAATGATACAATAAGGGTGATGATTTATAAAGTTTATTTTAAGTAAATCATTACCCTTTTTTTAGTTAAAAAATTGTAAAAATTACAAATGAAGGATTTTTCATGAAATTAAATAGCAAATTTTCTATTATTGTTGCAATTACAGTTTTACAGCTTGCGATTTTTACATCATTAACAATTTCAACATCAAACAGATTACAGGCAATGGAACATTACAGATATGTTCAGGCAGAAACACAAAAAGAATTAAGTGAATTAATATGTTTTCTTGACGAGGTTGATTACTGGGGATTACAGGTTAATACTCTTGTTCGTGACTGGGATGAAAAAACTTCCGGTTTAACAAATAATTTTGAATATTTAACAAAAAGCCGGGATCTTCAACTTTTAGGAAATGATGTAATAAAAAATGTTTCAGAAGTTGAAACTTTATGGAATATGTTTACTAAACGATTTGAACCTGTCAGTGAAATTATGGCAGATATGAATAGTGTAAAATTGATTGTTGGTGAATATACTTCAACAGAAGGGCATGGTATTCGTGAATCTTATGAAAAATATCCAACAAATCCTAAAATGATTAAATTATATGATGGAGTTACAAAACTTCACGGTCAAATGGAAGGAATCCGTAGAAGTTATATAACTCTTAATAATATTGTAAATAAAAATACAATTTTAATTAGTTATGTTGTTGCAAAACGAAAATCAGTTTTCTTGTGGCAGACTGTTATTGTTTCTCTTTTATCATCTTTATTTCTTGTAGTTTTAATCACATTAGTAACAAAGAATATTTCTAAACGTATTATTAAAGTCAAAGATATGACTTCGGTTCTTGCTAAAAAGGATTTTACGGTAAGTATTAAACCTGAAGGCAGTACAGAAATGAACCTTTTGATGAATAATATTAATGAGATGGTTGATCAGATAAATGAATTCTTCAATGTTGTAAAATCTTCTGCATCAAAAGCCATTTCATCTGGATATACAATTACAGATTCTGCAAACAGTACAGCAGCAGCAACTTCTGAAATTGACAATAATATTAATAATATCAACATTCAGTTTGATCAGATTTCAAATGCTGTAAATACAACAGTTCAGACAGTATCTGAAATGAACAATCATATTGATACTCTTGTAAATAATAACTCAAGACAAACTTCTTCTATTGCTGATACAAATGTTGCAGTAAACGAAGTTGTAGGTACTTTAAGTTATTTAACAAATATGGCACAGGAAAGGGCAGCAGGAGCACAGGAAATGAGTGTTCTTGTTTCAGATGGTGATACAAAAATTTCTGCTACTGTTGAAATTCTTGATGCTATTACAAAACAGCTGGATGAAGTTCATGAAGTTGTTACAATCATTAATAATGTAGCAGAACAGACAAATCTTCTTTCAATGAACGCTGCAATTGAGTCTGCTCATGCCGGAGAAGCGGGAAAAGGTTTTGCTGTTGTTGCAGAAGAAATTCGTTCCCTTGCAGAAGAAACCTCAGAAAATGCTTCTAGAATTGCAGAAGTTATCTCAAAAATTGTAGGTTTTGTTCAGAATGCAAATAATTCCAGTACAGAAGCGGCTCAGGCATTCAGTAAAGTAAGTGTTAATGCAAATCGTGTAATAGATTCTTTCCAGGAAATTACCCAGAATATTAAACAGATTGATGATCAGATGCTTCAGATTAAATATAAGAGTGAAGAAACAGCATCGGCAGCAGACGAAATTAATAAGTATTGTGGCAATTTATCTTCACGTCAGAAAGAAATATTTACCGAAGTAAATGCAATGAATTCTTTGTTTGAACTTGCAACAAATTCTCTAAAATCAATTAAAACTGAAACTGGAGATATTGTTACAAAAATGCAGAATGTATCTTTATCAAGTGAAGAAAATTATAAAAATATGAATGAACTTGAAGTTTTACTTGATGAATTTAAAACAAAAACTGATGACATAATCAGTGAAGTTTCTGAAAATACTGAAACTCCTGAAAATTCTGTAGAAGAATTGTAGAAATTATTTTTTAATAGAAATTAATAAAAGAATTACAATATAAGGCAATGCCAGAATTACAGATGAAGGTATTGCCGAAATGTAATTTTGAATTCCGGCAGAAATAAAATCTATTCCACAGAAAATTATTACAAATATAATTATCTGCCACCATTTTTTCTTGCCTAAAAAAACAGCAGCAAGTGCCATCCATCCTTTTCCTCCTGAAATTCCAGGTACAAAAGCAGATACTCTTAAAGATAAAATAATTCCGCTAAAAGCTGTAAAAAATGCAGTTATACACCATGCTGCTGTTCTGTATAAAGAAGGATTAATTCCTTTTACAGTTAAAATATCAGAATCAGATCCTGTAATTCTTATATAAATTCCTTTCTGAGTAAAAATCAAGAATATAACGGCTGCTATAACTAAAATAAATGTTGTTGTTATAGAAAAAATCTCAACAGTGGTTGTATTAAAAATAAATTTGTCAGAAGTTAAAACTCCTCTTGTCTTGAAAAATAAGGATGAAAATAAAGAAACTGAAGCTGAAAAAATAAGATTCATTCCTAAGGAAGCAATAAATTTATTTGCCTTTGTTTTTTCAATTAATAAAGAAAAAATCCCAGTTATTAAAATTGTTGTAATAATTGTCAGTAAAATACCTGTTGATAAAGATCCTGTTGAAACTGTAAAGCCAAAACCTAAAAAAGCAGAAAAACCTATAAGTCCTTCTAAAAAAAGAGCTAAACTTCCGGTATATTCACTAAAAAGAGCTCCCATTGAGGCAAGAATTAATGGACATGAAAAAGATATTATATCTAAAATCATTTTGACTCCTTTTTTTCAGAAGTTTTTGCTCTATACTCTTTTTTTAATACAGGAACAGAAATTATAAATAAAATAATGCCCTGGATAAGGGAACTTATATCAAAATCAAAATTATTAAACAATGCAATCTGATTTGCCGTATTAACCAAACAAGAAATAAAAAAACTTACAGGAATAACAAGAAGAGGATTAGATTTTGCTATTAAAGCTACAGACAATGCGCTCCATCCCATACCTGCAGAAAATCCGGAGTGGCATGTATAATACATTCCAAGTATTGCCATTGCTCCAGTTAATGCATGAAGGCCTCCCGAAAAAAAAGCTGATGAAAAAACAATCTTCTTTTCTGAAACACCAGTATACAATAAATATTCTTTTGATTTTCCGTAAATGATTATTTGTTTTCCAAATTGTGTTTTCTTAAAAAATAACCATGCAAGTATACATAATAAAATTGCTGCAATTATGTATAAATTGATTGCAGAGGGAGGAAACAATCTTGTAAATCTGTATCTTTGACTTATAAATGATGTAGCAAGTAGATTTCCTTTTGTGTATCTGAATGGACCAGCAATTAAACCATCTATTAAAGGACATATAGCAGCAGAAATTATAAATGAAGTTAATAAAAAATCTGTATTGCGGTATTGCTTAAATAATGCAGAAATTAAAGTTATGATTCCCCCGGCTAAAATTGATGTAAAAAGTGCAATAAAAACTGGTATAAAAGAGGGGAGAGTGTTAAATGTTTCAGATGAAAATGAAGAAAGAATTATTGCTGTTAAAAATCCACCGGTATAAATTTGGCCTTCACCACCTAAATTTAAATCTCCGGTTTTTAATGAAATGCAGGAACCAATTGCTGCAGTCATAAATAAAGCTGTGTAATTAATGATTGTTCCAATAAATACAAGATTAATCATAATAATTCCCCGTTTTTTAACTGATAGTTATATTCGCACAATTCATCAGGAAAATCTTCGGTGGTTAAAATCAAAACAGCACAACCATTGTCTTTCATAGAAAGAATCTGTTCTTTTAAGGTTTCGCAAGTTTGACTGTCCAGTCCCTGCATTGGGTTACATAGAATTAAAAAATCCGGATTCTCAGAAAATTCTCTTGCAATTATAAAACGCTGTAACATTCCCCCAGAAAGGTTTGCAGCTTTTTCCTGTTCCTTTATATTTATCTGAGCTTTACTGATTAATTGTTTTGGGTATTCAGAATCATGTTTTGTTCCATTATCAGCAATGGTTTGAATTGTTAGCTGTGGATTTGAACCTCTGTATTTTCGATTGGTTGGTACAATTCCGGTTTTTAATCCAAGTTTATATCTTATTTCTCGTGGAGAGAAGTTTTTTCCTAAGTTAAATGTTGTATTTTTATTTTCAGTTGATATCAGAAGTTTTCCGTTTTTTTTCTCTGTATAAAAGCCTGTAATAAAATCTTCCAGAACATTTAATCCATCTTCATTTTTACCTTTAATCATTGTGATTTTCCCTGATTCACAGATAAAGTTAATATTTTTTAGAGCTCGGGTTAATGAAGGCTTGCAATTTAATTCAGAGAATTTTAACTGAAATTTTGTTTTATTATATGAATCTTTTGCTTTTTTTTCTGTTTTATTTCTGGTGATTTTTAACAGATAATTTTCTGTATCAGTAACAACTCCGGTTTTAAGACAGGTAATTGTATCAAAATATTTTTTTGCATCATCCAGATCATGAGTAATAACAATAATATTTATACCATTGTTTTTTATTTCCAGAAGTTTCTCAAAAAGAAATTCTTTCTGGGATTTTTCAAGCAGTGCTGTTGGTTCATCTAAAATTAAAATATCAGGATGTTTTAATAATGCACTTATAAATGCAATAAAGAACTTTTCATCTGCAGAACAGTTTTTAACAATTTTATTTTTATTGATTTCAGGTAAGAACTTGCTTAAAAAAGAAGGGATTTCTTTAATGGAAGATTTACATAGGCCAAGTTTCAGATTTTCTATTACTGAAATTGATTCAGCAACCATTGGTCGTTGATGTACATAGCAGATTTTGTGATTAATTGCATCCTTTGGTGTTTTTAAAAGAATTGGACTATCATTTAATAAAATAGTTCCGGAGTCAGGTTGAATTTCCCCACAAATTATATTTGCAGTAGTCGATTTTCCTGCTCCGTTTTCACCTAAAAGTGCATGAAGCTTTCCTTCTTCAAAATCAATATTAAGATTTTTTAGAACTTCTTTATGAGAATATTTTAAAGAAATATTTTTTAAGGAAAGTTTCATACTTTATTTAATTAAAAAGAAATTGTACCGTTTTTTATAGCATTTACAACTTCATTCATATAGTTACGTTTGTCTTCTGGAACTGACTGAACATATAAAGGATCATCTTCAATAAATTCAATAAATCCTTCTTTCATTCCAACTAAATCAGCTTTTCCCCAGTTTGTTTTTCCTTCAAAATAATCTAATGTAACAATCTTAGATAAATCTCTTTGTTTCATACTTGTACTGGAAATTACTGTTCCTGGAGCTCTGTCAAAACCGTTGCTGTCAAACCATGCAATATAAGTTCCGGAATTTACTGCTGAATTAATAACTCCTTGTGCAGCTCCGCCACAAATTGGGAGAATAACATCGACACCGTCATTAATTAATGCATCTGAAATAACTGCAGATTTGTTTGCATCATACCAGTTACCTACAATTCTGAATTCTGGTTCAAATTCTGGAGCTTTAGGTGAATAACTTTGAGCATATTTATAACCGGCACAATAATTTGGGAAAATTATGTTATTCATAACAGGATATTCCTGGGCAGCTACTAAAGCAATTTTCTGTGTATTAGACATTACTCTTGCAATACAACCTGAAAGAAAAGCCTGTTCAGCCTGATTATATCTGATTGAATAAATGTTGTTATTTCCTTCACATTCTGCATCTAAAAGAATGAATTTTTGATCTGGAAACTGTTCAAGAATTGGAGCAACTAAATCTGGAAGAGAAGGATTTGATGAAATAATAATATCATATTTCTGAGTTGCTGCTAATGAAAGAATTTTTGTTCCCCATTCAGCCTGATTTGTACCAGCTTCCATAATGAAAATATCAGATTTTTCTTCCTGAGATTTTCCCTCATTGTATTCATCTACAGCATCCTGAACACCTTTTGCAAGCATATCATAAATAGGACTGTCTGCCATAATGCCAGGAACAAAAACTGCAACAGAATGTTTTGATACAGATTTACCAGCACAAGAACATAATAAACCTGCCATAGCAATAATAAAAAATTTAAATAATGATTTCTTCATGTGGAAATAATAGTTTTATATAAAACTATTGTCAATAGTATTATTCTTTTTTATTGAAAGTTATTTTCAATGCGAGAAAGAAATTCTATAAATAACAGTTTTTCTTCCTGGGAAAAGCCTTTATAAAAAGTATCCAGTAGGTTAGCGGATAAGTCTGAAGTAATATTTGTATACTGTTTTCCTTTTTCACTAAGACTTATGAATTTATTTCTTTTATCACTGGAATCTGATTCAATCATAATCAATCCTTCTTTTTCCAGTTTTCTTACAAGTACAGTTGTTGTTGATTTATCCCTATTAATTTTTTGAGCAAGTTGTCCCATTTTTATTTTTCCGTTTACATTCAATTGGTAGAGAATATATCCATGGGAACTGACCATTTCAGGTAAACCTTTTTCTTTTAATTTTTTTTCAAGAAAATCTGCAGTTATAGAATGAATGTGAGATAGTTTTGAAATACTGTTATCTTGTTTTTGTGACATAATTTATTATAACATATTTTTAGTAAATAAAGGTTTAAGAAATTTTCATTTTATCTTGCTTTTATTATCTATTTATTGTTAAAATTAACACTATGTATGGATTTATTATAAAAAAAAGTTTCTGTGATGATTGGGATAATCTTCTTACAGTTGTAATTGTAAATATAATTTTTTTATTTACTTGTCTTGGCGCTGCTTTTGGATTCTTTAAAGTTATTGAATTATTTACAAGATCAGATGTTGTTTCTGCATATCAATTTGCAATTTTAGGTTTTATTGTATTTATTGCTTTCTATATCATGAATATAATAAATTTTGCTTTTGGTGAAATAGCTGCTGAATATGCTGCTTTTAACAGTGCCAATATTCTGGATTTTTTCAAAAAAGTACCAGGTGTTTTGTTAGATGCACTTTTGTTTTCTTTAATGGTTGCAATAATTGCAATTGTTTCTGTTTTTAGTATCTGGTTTTATTTTATAGCATCACAAAGTAGAATAGGGGTTTTTGTCGGAGCTTTACTTTTCTGGATTGATATTTTCCTGATTTTATCACTTCAGTGGTTTGTTCCAATCAGATCTTATTTCCATAATAATTTTAGAAAATGTCTAAAAAAATGTTTCTTGATTTTCTTTGATAACACATGGTACTCCATTGTAGTTTTCTTTCATACAATCGTTATGATGGTAATTTCTGTTTTCCCATTCTTTGGAATGTTTCCTTCAATTAGTGGAATTACCATTAATAAAGCAAATGCTTTTAGAATCAGAATGTATAAATATGATTATCTTGAAGAACATCCAGAATTAACTTCAAAAAGACAGCGTGGACAAATTCCTTGGGAAGAACTTATCTATGAAGATAGAGAAACTTTAGGTCCAAGAAAGCTAAAAAGTTTCCTTTTCCCATGGAAGGAAGATAAATAAATTTATCTGTTAAATAAAAAAACATCATTCTAGAATTGAGCATTTTTAGGCTTAATAAAAGAATGATGTTTTTTTTATTATTTACACATTAATAAAGTTTTTGTATCAAGTGGAACTTTTCCATCTCCATTTTTTAGAAGCTGCATATAAATCTGTTTTCCGTCTGGAACAAGATGTGCAACTGTTGTAAATAGTTCAATTTTTGATTTGTCCAATGTATTTTTTAATTCAGTTTCTTCGCAGGTATAACTAAACCAGGCAGTCATATTTTCTTTTGCAATAAAATCTTTCATACATTGAATATCTTCAGTTTTTGTATTATCAAGATTTAATCCGTCAAGAATAATTGAATAAATATTAATACCACTGTCTTTTAATGCTTTGATTGTATTAACAACTTTTGGTAATGTAAATGTTTCCTGATTGAAATTAAGAATTGTTCTTTTTTTCATAATATCTTCAGAAATTTCTTCAAGTTTTACATTACGTTTTTTCGAAATTTCAGCAAGAATGCTGGAATACCATGAAATTACGTTAGATGATTCCTGATCAAAAGAAACATGAACTAAATACTTGTCATCCAAAAGATTATCTAATCCAAATTGAACAAGAATTGAAGTTTTGCCTAAACCTTTTTTTGCTGTTATTAGTCCCATTTCTCCTGCTTTAAGATTGGAACCACTGATATTTTCAAAATATCTAACCGGGCTATAAGAGAAAAGATTTTTCTTATCCATAATTTCATCTCCTTATGTTTTTATTATATATATAATAACATTAAAAGATTTATAAATAAATAAAAAAAGGGAAGTTCTGTTGAACTTCCCTTTTTGAACTAAACTAAAAAAGAATTAATTATTTATTTCCTTTTTCTTTAGCTTCTTTGTATTTTGCCATGAGTTCTTCTGCAACAGCATTTGGAACTTTACCATATTTTTCAAATTCCATTGTGAATTCACCTTTACCCTGAGTTGAAGAACGGAGGATTGTAGAGAATCCGAACATTTCTGAAAGAGGTACTTCAGCGTTTACAGTAGATGTACCATTTTCATCAGTTGTATCAACGATTACACCACGGCGCTGGTTGATAAGACCGAACAAGTTACCCTGGAATTCTGTAG
>JAKSTJ010000002.1 GCA_024402635.1 Treponema sp.
AAAGATAAGATTAATCCACTTATTGGTTCTGCTGGTGTATCTGCAGTTCCAATGGCTGCACGTGTAGCAAACAAAGTTGGTATGGCTGAAGATCCTACAAACTTCCTCTTAATGCATGCTATGGGACCAAATGTATCTGGTGTAATTGGAACTGCAATTGCTGCCGGTGTATTTATTGCTACATATGGTCATTAATAAATAATAATTAATATAATAATAGGGTTGTCTTTTGTTACGGAGGCAATCCTTTTTTATATAAGGAGATGTTATGTTTAAAATTAAAGAATGTAAAAAACAGGCTTTAGCAAGTCTAAAAGGAAAATGGAAAGCACCTGTATTAGGTCAGCTTATTTATTTAGCATTAACTCTTGTAGCATTTGCACCATACATGATCATATATTTCAATATTTTGCGTCAAACTTCAAATATTGTTTATTATGACAGTTATTCACCTGTTACTGTTATGCTTCTTGGCGTAGGAATGTTATTTTCATTGATTCTTTACATGGGATATATTGTATGTATTTTACCTGCTTTGATGATGGGTATGATGAAGCTTTCTGCAAAAGTTGCAAATAATGTAGAAGATCTTTCATGTAAAGAAGTTTTCAGCGGTTTTAAAATGTATGGAAAATCTTTAGGCTCGTTCTGGTGGGTTTATCTCTGGACAATGCTTTGGATGATGACACTTTATGTTCCAATTATAATTACAATGTCTATAAGTACAGCGGCTGTATTATCAAATAATGTAGTTTTAGAATTGATTATGGCTATTTTAAGTTTAGTATTAATTATTGGATTTTACTGGCTGATTATTTATAAATCTATCCGTTACAGCATGATCTGGTATGTACTTGCAGATGATAAATCAGTTCCTGTAATTCAGGCAATGAATATCAGTAAGCAGATTACAAAAGGTCATACATTAAAATTATTCCTTCTTAATTTAAGTTTTATTGGATGGGAAATTCTTGGAATTTTAAGTTTAGGAGTTGGTTTATTGTGGGTTGGACCTTATAGTCAGGTTTCTCATTATAATGCATATAGAGTTTTAAGAGATGCTGCATTTCCAAAGAATGAAGAAATAGCTGCTCCTCAGATTACAGAATAAAAACTCTGTCTATTGAACATGTTCGCTCTCGCGAACGAATTATAAATCCTCAGTTGTTGAAACAACTGAGGATTTATAATTTTAAACTTTTATTCAGTTTATTTAGTTTTCTTTGATACTATTGATTTAATTATAAATAAAGTTCCGAATAATAATCCTAATCCTACTAACCATGAAATAATACCAGATGTAAAGATTCCAAGATTTAATGTAAGACCTGCAACAATGTATGTTACAAATGAAACTGCAGCAACAGTAATTGCATATGGTAATTGTGAAGAAACGTGTTTTACGTGATCACATTGTGCACCAGCAGAAGCCATAATTGTTGTATCTGAAATTGGAGAACAATGGTCACCACAAACAGCACCTGCCATACAAGCTGAAATTGAAACAATACGAATTGCACCTTCTGGGAATGCTGCAATACAGATTGGAATAAGGATACCAAAAGTTCCCCATGAAGTTCCAGTTGCAAAGGCAAGGAAACATGCAATTACAAATATAATTGCTGGTAAGAACATTTTTAATCCTGATGCTGAACCTGAAACAATTCCTGCAACATATTCTTTTGCTCCAAGACTGTCTGTCATTCCTTTAAGTGTCCATGCAAGGGTAAGAATTAAAATTGCTGGTACCATTGCTTTAAATCCATCTGGAACACATGCCATAGCATCTTTAAATGAAATAACTTTTCTAAGAAGGAAGTAAATAATTGATATAATTAATGCTCCGAATGATCCTAATACCAAACCAACAGAAGCGTCTGAATTAGAGAAAGCTTCAATGAAATTTAAGTAAGATTCACTTTCGCCATCAAAGAATCCACCAGAATAAATCATTCCGATTACAGAAAGAATGATGAGAACAATTACAGGGAAAATCAAATCTATAACTTTTCCGTTTGATTTTTCATCAGCAACAACATCTGCACTGTCGTTCATTACTTCAAGAGCTTTTTCGTATTTTGACATTGAACCAAATTCAAACTTCATGAAAACCATGGCAAACATCATTACAAGAGTGAATAATGCATAGAAATTGAATGGAATTGCTTTACAGAAAAGAAGAATTCCGTTTTCACCTTCTGTTACGAATCCTGCAACTGCTGCTGCCCATGAAGAAATTGGAGCAATAATACAAACAGGGGCTGCGGTTGCATCAATAAGATATGCAAGTTTTTCTTTTGAAACACCTTTTTTATCTGTTACAGGTTTCATTACTGAACCTACAGTGAGACAGTTGAAGTAGTCATCAATGAAAATGAGCATTCCTAATACAATTGTACAAACCTGAGCACCAATTTTAGTTTTAATATGTTTTTTTGCCCAGTTACCAAAGGCTGCCGAACCTCCTGATTTATTCATCAGAGCAACCATAATTCCAAGAACAACTAAGAATACCAGAATACCAACGTTGTATGAGTCTGAAAGGGATGAAACTAAACCATAGCTAACGGCATCATCACCTTCTCCTACTGTGTTGTTGAAAAGTTGTGAAAGAAATCCTGTAAATCCTGTCTGATAATTCATTGAAAAGAATCCTGCTCCGATTACAATTCCAATAAATAATGAAGAAAAAACTTCTTTTGTGATTAATGCCAGAACAATAGCAACTATTGCTGGAACTAAAGACCAGAATGTACCTACAAATTGCATTTTTTATTTACCTCCTTAAATTACTTTGTTAATTTTGAAAAATCTGCCTTTAGTGGTTCTTTTACCCCGGCATCTTCAAGTTTTTGAATTACTTCAATTGCAAATTCCAGTTCGTCGAGAGAATCTGCAGCTGTGTAAGTTTTGATTTGTTTTAAAGCTTTGAGTACGTCTTCATTAGTCATAACAACCTCCGTATTTTTTTTACAATAAAAATTATATCATTGATTATTTACTAAGTAAAAAAAAATCACTAAGAATTGTAGATTATACAAAATTGGAATATATAAAAATTGATTTTTTATAGAATGTAGAATCTTTTTATGTTATATTTAATCATATAAGTTATGAAAAAATCGTCTGGAAAGAAAAAGTTTTTAAGAGATATAAAATATGCTCTTCAAAATCCTTTTACTTATGGTTATATTCTCATTGCAATTTTAATTATTTTTGCTACCAGTATTGTTTTTAAATATGAAACACAAACAGATAGTGGAATTGAAACTCCGGTTGATTCAATCTGGTTTACACTTGTAACAATTGGTGCCGGATATTTTGATTATTGTGTAAAATCTGTTCCCGGTAGAATATCAGCATTTATTCTTCTTATCATGGGAATGCTTTTACTAAGTGTAATTACTGGTAAAATTGCATCATCTTTTATGGAAATTCAGTTAAAAAAAGATAAAGGTCTTAAAGGTATTAAGCGTATGAAAGGTCATTTTTTACTTTGTGGATGGCGCCCTGGTTTTGAAAAAATTCTCGATAGCGTTTTAACTTCCAATCCTGATATTGCACCAGATATGATTGTTCTTATAAATGAAGCTCCTGGTGAAAATATGACTCAACTTAGGGCAAAATCAAAATTTAAAGGGATTAATTATATTTATGGTGATTTTTCAGATGAATCGGTTTTAAAAAAAGCAAACATTGAATCTGCTGAAAGAGCCCTTGTTATTTCTGATCATTCGCAAAAATATTCGGAACTGGAAGTTGATTCAAGAACTGTTCTTTCCGTATTAAC
The DNA here is from genome assembly GCA_024402635.1 of Treponema sp. GTDB lineage: Bacteria > Spirochaetota > Spirochaetia > Treponematales > Treponemataceae > Treponema_D. The sequence goes on from JAKSTJ010000002.1 coordinate 3,791, forward strand.
AATGGAAAATCTAAATCCTGGAATTTATGTTGCCGCTGAATTAAATGATGCTAAGTTTGAAAAACATTTGCAGATGGCTCATTGTGACGAAATAATCCTTACAACAGATTATGAACATAGTCTTCTTGCTACCGCTTCCAGTGGCCGTGGTTATTCAAATGTAATTCGTGCATTAATTGGTGATGATGCTGATTCAGGAATTTTAATTGAAGATATACCATCAGTTTTTATTGGCAAAACTTATGGAGAGTATCAGACAGAACTTTCTAAAAAAACAGGTTCCAATGGTGTTTTAGTAGGAATTTTATTGAATACAGGAAATTTTCATCAGAGAAGAAAAGATGCTTTAAGAGAAGCTCAAAAAAATCCTGATGTTAAGAAAATTGTTGATGATCTTAGAAAGGTAAAAACTTTAAAAAGTAATGAGCCGGTTTTAGTTCCATCACCTGATTTTGTAATTCAGAAAAATTCAAAGGCAATTTTTGTTAAGAGTAATTAGGAGTTTTTATATATGGATGAATTTGAAAAAGTTTTGCCTAAACTCGTAAAGATTCAGCTTTTCTCGGACTTTAATCTTGAAAACGAAAATGATTGTAGAATTCTTAAAATGGTTTATGAAAATTTAACTCTTAAGAATTTTAAGAAAGGTGATATAATTATTAAAGAAGGAGATTACGGAGATTCTTTCTATATATTATATTCTGGTTCAGTTCAGGTTTTAAGAAATACTCCTGCAGGTGATAAAATTGCTCTTGCAAATCTGACAGCAGAACAGAATATTTTCTTTGGAGAAACTGCATTAATCAGTAAAGATACACGTTCTGCAACGGTAAAAGCATCTTCTGATTGTACAGCTGTTGTTTTATCCAGTAAAAAATTTATTGATTTGTGTGATAAAGAACCTTTGCTTGGTTATAGAGTAATTATTCAACTGGCAAGAAGAATGGCTAAAACAATCAGAGATACAAATTCTGATAAAGCAACATTATATGAAGCATTATTTAATGAAATTGAAGAAGGAGGCTATTAATTTATGGCTGAAAGTATGAAATGGATTGTACTTGGAATTGCAATTCTAATGTATGTTTGTGTAATTGCGTTTCAGGAAAGAAAAGTTGTTTATACTACAATTGCAGCTGTTTTAGTAATAATTCTTGGAATTATTTTCCCTGATTATATATTTACTCTGCCTCCTGAACAGGCTGCTAATGGTGGATTTTTAGCAAGAACTTATGCACTTACTCATTCTTTATTTGAAGTAATTAACTGGAATGTTATATTAATCTATTTAGGAAGTATGACAATTGCTGCATTATTCCTATATTCAAATGTTCCTGCCAGAATTGCTGATGGAATTATTAACTCAAGTAAGAATACAGGCATTGCTATTGTTTTAATTCTTGCCATGACTGGTATAATTTCAATTTTTGTTGAAAATGTAGCAACTGTTCTTGTAATGGCTCCAATTGCTCTGGCACTTTGTAAAAAACTTAGAATGAATCCAACAAATTTTATGATTGGACTTGCTGTTATGTCTAATCTGGAAGGTACTGCAACTTTAGTAGGAGATCCTCCTTCTATGATTTTTGCAAGTTATGCCGGATACAATTTTAATGACTTCTTTGTTCATAATGGAAAACTGTCAATTTTCTTCCTGATTCAGGCAGGATTAATAACAGGATGTATTTTCTTTTATTTCTTCTTTGCAAAAGCTGGAAAGAACAAAGTTGAAGTAGAAAAAACAAAAGTTATTTCATGGGTTCCATTTATTATTCTTCTTACAATGATAATTGGTCTTGCAATGGTTTCATTTATTCCAACTGATTTTCCTTATTTAAGTGGACTTTTTGTTCTTGCATTAGGTATTATTTCAGTTCTCTGGTATGTTTTATTTCAGAAGAAAAACGGAAAGGAAGTTTGGGAATTAATAAAAGGATTGGATTGGGAAACAATTTTCTTCCTTTTAGGAATATTTATTGTTGTTGGAGGAATTCAGGAAGCTGGACTTTTAGAAGAATTTGCGATTTTCCTTGCAAAGATTTGTGGTGGTTCGAAATTCCTTGGATTCTTTGTTATTTTAATTGTATCAGTTGTAATCAGTGGATTTGTAGATAATGTTCCATATATAATTGCAATGCTGCCAGTTGCGGGAAGTATGGCTGATACAATGGGACTTTCAAAAGAATTGTTTATGTTTGCACTTTTGATTGGAAGTTGTCTTGGAGGAAATCTGACACCATTCGGAGCATCTGCAAATGTAGTTTCAATGGGAATTGTAAAGAAAGAAGGTTATCCAATGAGATTCAGCGGATGGTTAAAAATTGCAGTTCCATTTACAATTTTGACAACAGGAGTGGCAGCTCTCTGTTTATGGTTAATCTGGGCATAAAAGGCGGATATATACGTGAAAGGTATTGTTATAGCAGGTACAAATAATTTATTTACCGTTGAATGTGAAGATGATGTTATTAGAAACTGTACAATCAAAGGAAAAAAATTAAAACAGGATAAAAAATTTTATAATCCAATTGCACCGGGAGATTTTGTTGAAATAGAAGTTGATCCTATAAATGATGAAAAAGGTCAGGTTCTTTCTATTGGCGACAGAAAAAATACTTTCCTGCGATGGAATGTAAAAGGTAGATGTCCTCAGTTACTTGCAAGTAATCTGGATTATTTGATTCTTGTTACAACTCCAGATGAACCTCCATTTAGACCTCGTTTTATTGACCGTGCTTTAGCTCAGGCTGAACATCAGGGAATAAAACCTGTAATTGTTTGTAATAAATTTGATCTTGCCGAAAGAATGCAGACAGACGGCCGTGAAGAAGAATTTGAACAGATTGAACGTCATATTTCTATATGGGAAGATTTAGGCTATAAAGTTCTTCGTATTTCTGCTAAAACCGGCGAAGGAATGACAGAATTTGCAGAGTTGCTGGAAGATAAACTTTCTGCGTTTGTTGGTCAGTCTGGCGTTGGTAAGTCAAGTTTAATTAATGTTCTTGATAATTCCTGTGTATTAAAAACAGGAAGTCTTTCTCAAAAGTATGGCAGAGGATGTCATACAACTACAAAAGGTACACTAATTCATTTAACTTTAAATGAATCTTTGGTTGATGGAATTCAGGGAAGAAAAGCAAATATTATTGATACTCCTGGAATCCGTCGTTTTGTTCTGGATGATATAGAAGCTGATAATCTTGCGTTGTATTTTAATGAATTTGAACCATTTGTTGGCAAGTGTAAATTTGGTTTGAATTGTAAGCATGATACAGAACCTGAATGTGCTGTAAGGGCTGCTGTGGAAAATGGGCAGATTACTCCAGAACGATACGACAGCTGGAAAAGAATTTCAAACGAAATCAGAACCGGTAGTTGGGAAGACTAGTTTTATTTTTCAATTATGAATTCAAAAGTATTAGAAGAAATTGATTTTTTTAAAATAAGAGATGAAGTAGCAGCGTTTTGTGTTTCAGAAGAAGGAAAAAATGATTTTTTACAGAGAGAACCTTTTACTGAATATCATCACATAGAGTTTTTAAAGAAATTAAGCCGGGAATGGCAGACTTATTTAACAACTACACATTCCAGTGCTGTTTCTGGTTGGGAACCGGTTAATTACTTAATTCCAATTATAAAAACAACAGGAGCAGGATTGTCATTGGAGCAGGTAAAAGCTTTAGGACAGTTTTGTGTTTCTGTTAAAAAAGTTCAGACTGGAATTTCAAATCAGTATGTTAATCTGGAATTAAGAAAACTTTATGAACAGATGCAGAAACTTCCGGATATGTCGGAAACTGAAAAAAAGATTTTCCGTGTTATTACTCCTGATGGTGAAATGCGGGATCTTCCAGAAATTGCTGCTATTCGAAAAGAAATTGCCTCATTAAACGCAAAAATTAAAAATATTATGAGAAAGTTCACTTCTGACCAGAAATATGATTCAGTTCTTGAATCTAATGTTCCGGTTTTGCGAAATGGACGTCAGGTTCTGGCAGTAAAATCAAGTCTGCAGTCCAGAATTCCTGGTATAATTCATGAAGTTTCTCAATCTGCACAAACAGTTTATGTTGAACCTGAAGAAGCGGTAATTTGCAGTAACAGTTTAATTCAAAAGGAAAATGAACTTCAGCAGGTAATTAAAAAGATTCTTGCAGAATTAACTCTTAGTTTACAGCCATCAATTCCAGAAATTAATACAGCATTACCAGTTATGAAACTTTTTGATACAACTGCGGCTGCTGCAAAATGGGGAATTGAACACAATTGTATATATGCATTGCCATGTAAAGATGAACCTCCGGCATTAGTAAAAGCTACACATCCTTTATTAGGAGAAAAAGCTGTTCCTATTGATATAAGATTTATGGATGGTAAAAGGGTTCTTATAATTACGGGGCCAAATACTGGTGGTAAAACTGTAACATTAAAAACTTTTGCTTTATTTGCCATGTTAAATCAGACAGGAATTCCACTGCCAGCAGGAGAGGGAACAAGGCTGCCGGTTTTTTCTGATATTTATGCAGATATTGGAGACAGCCAAAGTTTAACTCAGAGTCTTTCAACTTTCAGCGGACATATGAAAAATATTGCTGAAGCAGTTAAGAATGCCAAAAATGATTCTTTAATTTTGCTGGATGAACTTGGAAGTGGAACTGATCCTCAGGAAGGAACTGCAATTTCTATGTCGGTATTAGATTTTTTGATTGAAAAAAAATCTTTTGTACTTGTAACAACTCATCAGGGAATCTTAAAAAATTATGGATATACAAATCCAAGCTGTATAAATGCTTCTGTCGAATTTGACCAGAGTACTTTATCTCCTTCATATCATTTATTGATGGGAGTTCCTGGTGAAAGTCATGCTCTTGATATTGCAGAAAAAAGCGGTTTGCCAAAAGATATTTGTAAATCTGCAAGAAATTATATTGCTACAGAACAGGCAGATGTTTCGGCATTAATCAGAGGATTAAATAAAAAACATGTGGAACTGAATAAGGTTCAGCGTGAAGTTGAAAAACAACGTTCTGAATTTCAAGATAAATACGATCGCTTAAAAGAACGGGAACTTGATGTCAGAAAAAAAGAACATGATTTAAAGAACGGAAAAGTTCAGGAATTAAATGATTTTCTGATTCATAGTCGTCGTACTCTTGAAAATCTTGTCAGAACCTTAAAAGAAGGGGAAATCACTCGAGATAAGACTCTTGGCGTAAAACAATTTATTGCTGATCTGGAAAAAAATACCCAGCGATTAGGTGATAAAGTTGAAACTGAAGAAGAAAAGCTGAACAAAGATGTAGAAGCCTTTGCAAAAGAACAGTTAAAACGAAAGCATCCTGGTTCAAATAAAAAAACAAAGCAAAAAATGAGTAATACGGAAGCTTTAAAATATGCTACTCCAATTGTTCGGGAAGAAAAATCTCTTTTACCGGAAGAGCCTTTGAAATTCCAGGTTGGGGCAGTTGTTACAGCTGGGTCAGGTAATAGTGAGGGAATTTTAATCAGTCAGGAAAAAAAGGGATGCTGGGCAGTTCAGTTTGGCAGTGTAAAAATGACGATGAAAGAAAAAGATCTGCATCTTGTTTCAAATTCAAAACAGGAAGTGTTAAAAGCCTCTGTTTCGATTGAAACTTTATCTCAGGATTCTTCAGGTTTTGTTGTGGAAAAAGATACAGCTCGTCCAGCTTTTGAACTGCGATTACTTGGAATGTATTCTGAAGAAGCAATTAAAGCTCTTGAAAAACAGATTGATTTGTGTATTCTGAACAATTTCTTACATTTTAGTGTAATTCACGGAAAAGGAGATGGTGTTTTACAACAAGCGGTAAGAGATTATTTGTCACATTGTATTCAGGTTGAAAGTTTTGAATATGCCCCTGCAGAAGATGGTGGTGCAGGTAAAACTTATGTAACCTTAAAACATTAACTTGAATAGAAAAATAATTATTGTTAATATTTAATTATTCATTATGGAGGTGAATATATGTCTTTGAAGAAATCTTTTTCTGCTGATGGAAAAAAATGTACTGTAACTTTTAATGTAAATGTAAATGCTGCTGCTGGTGCTGAAAAAGTGTATCTTGTTGGCGAATTTAATAGCTGGAATGAAACTTCATCACCTATGAAAAAAGAACCTGATGGATCTTTCTCTATTAAAAAACAACTTGAAACAAATAAAGAATATCAGTTCCGTTATTTACTTGATGGAAAAATCTGGATTAATGACTGGAAAGCTGATAAATATGTAAGATCAGAATTAGCTAATGATGATAATTCTGTTGTAGATACAACTGTTGTAAAAGCACCAAAAGCTGCTAAGAAACCAGCTCCAAAATCATCAGCAACAAAAAAAACAGCAAAAAAATAAAAAATCTAGCAATGTGTTATTGACATAATAAATAAAAATTGTTATATTAATAACACTTATTCCCCGATTGTGTAATGGTAGCACTTCAGATTCTGGTTCTGACTGTGGGGGTTCGAATCCTCCTTGGGGAACTCAAGCTGAACTTGCAATATAGTTCAGCTTTTTTTTTACATATTTAATTTTTATATGGTCCCTTCGAATATCGGTTTAGTTCGCGGCCCTCTCAAGGCTGAAAGGCGGGTTCGATTCCCGCAGGGACCGAACCCGGAAAAGACTTGCTGAAGGCAAGTCTTTTTTTGTACTAATTAGAGGGACGCGAACCTTGGTTCGTGGCCACCTCAAGGCTGAAATTATAGGATAGCAAAGACGTAAAGAAAAACTTCGAAAGAAGTTTTTTAGTCTTTACGATAAAGAAGTTCGATTCCCGCAGGGACCGAACCCGGAAAAGACTTGCTAAAGCAAGTCTTTTTTTGTACCAATTAGAGGGACGCGAATCTTGGTTCGTGGCAATCACAAGGCTGAAATTATAGGATAGCAAAGACGTTTTTAGTCACTACATTTTTATGAAATTATGTAATTTTTTATTTCCTGTTAATTCTGTAAGAATTGTTACAATATCTGTAGGTTTGCACCAGTAATCTGGAAAAATTCCCTTCGTATCTCCGTGCCAGCATTTTTCTTTAAGAAGATTTGATTCTCTAAAATCAACAGCGCACAAATTTATTTGAATTTTTGAATCAGGTAAGATATATCTGTAAACATCAGTAAAATCTAAACTTCCATTTGAATTTTGTCCTACAATAATTACATTGTCACCAAACAGTTTTTTTAGTGATAAAGAAAAATCTTCTGCAGCAGAACAGGTTAAAGGATTTATCATTATATATATTTTCCCTTTATACCAGGGATTCAATGTAACACTTTCTTCTGCTTCAACAAGATATTTATTGTCTATATTTTCCAGACAATAATTAATGTAATTCGAAGGAGCAAGACCCACTGATATTGTTTTATTTATCATAGTTCTTGTATTTATTCGTTTATGTCCGGAAGTTATACTGCGATTCCATTTGTCAAATTTATTTTCATTTTCTTTTGTTTTTTCTTCAAAAATTAAGGCATAAGAAAATTGATTTAAAAATTTTGAAAAACCTCCAAGATTGTTGCGAAAATCAAAAATAATTGAATCTGTATTTTTAAAATCTGTTATTATTTTTTCTGAATCAGCAAAAAATTGTTTTTCTAAATTCTTATCAGAATAAGAACATTTCTCGATTTTTAAATAAACACAATTATCAATCTTTTTAAAATCATAATCTTTTCTGTTTTTTACACTGCCTGTATTACCGTAAACAGATAAGGTAAAATCTTTATTATCAATTGAAATAACAGAATTTTTAATTTTTTTTGTAGAAAATATTCCATATCTGTATAAAATCTGATTGTTTTGTATAGTTTTAAAAAGGTTATCAATGTTGCCAGTGTATCGCATTCCTTTTTTTATATTTTTATAATTTTTATAAACAATATAGGAATCATTTTCTTTTGTGAAATAAAGGTCTGAGTAAAAAATAAACTGATGTTCAAATGGTACAAAAAAATCATTTCCACTTAAAACCGCAGCATGGCCATTTATTTTAGAATATTTTCTGTAAGCTTCATTTATGGCACTGGCAAATGCTTTTTTATCAATACCTGATTTTTTTTCTTCTCTGGCAGAAGCTGTATTATTATAAATTGATTTTATTTCATCAATAATTTCTTGTGTTGTAAGATTGTTTTCATCCAAAGACAAACTCATATCAATAGATACATCAGAAAGTAATGTTTCAAGATAATCGCAATCATTATCAATGGGATTTGCAAAAATAGATGATATTGAGATAATTAGAAAAATGGAAATCAGGAAAGCTTTTTTCATATAATAATCATAACATAATTCTTACCGCTAAGCATTAGTGAAAAATCTGTATAATAATTAGCCAATTTCATAAATGAAAAACATTTCTCAGAAAGTTGAAAATTTGATGAAATACTACTATACTATATATGGGTATAAATCATTTTTTAGATTTTAGGGGAAAAGTTAATGGCTTCAAAAACTACTTCAGCAGAAGATAAAACTACTGCATCGAAAACAATTAAATCTACTGCTGCAAAAAAAACAGCTTCAAAAGTAACTAAAGATAAAACAGTAGAAACAACTGCTGCTAAAAAAGTAACGGCAGCTAAAACTACAAAAACAAGCCTTCCAAAAACTGCTGCAAAAACAACTGTAGCTAAGAAAAGTTCTGAAAAAACTCCTGTAAAATCTACAGAAACAAAAACTGTTGCTAAGACTTCTGTAAAAACCGCAGAAAAAACAACTGGTGAAAAAGTAACAGCAAAAACTTCAAAGGTTAAATCTGAAGTTGTAAAACCTGGTGTATATGATGAAAGTTCTATCGTTCATCTTGAAGGATTGGAACATATTAGACGTCGTCCTGGAATGTACATTGGTTCTCTTGGTGATGGTTCTAACGAAAATGATGGTATTTATATTCTTTTTAAAGAAGGTATAGATAACTCTATTGATGAATTTTCAATGGGGTTTGGTAAAAAAATTGATATTGAAATAAAAGAGGGCCGTGTAAAAATCCGCGATTATGGTAGAGGAATTCCTCTTGGCTCTCTTGAAGATTGTGTTTCTAATGTAAATACAGGTGCTAAATATAATAATTCAGTGTTCAAACAGGCAATTGGTATGAATGGTGTTGGTATAAAAGCAACCAATGCTCTTTCTTCGTATTTCAGAGCAGCTTCTGTTCGTGAAGGAAAAATGGCTGTTGTGGAATTTAAAAAAGGTGAAAAAATCAGTTCTAAAACTGGTAATGCAAAACCTGGAACACCTGATGGAACATATCTTGAATTTGAACCAGATACAGAAATGTTCGGTAAATATGAATTCAATATGGAATATATTGAAAAAAGATTGTGGAATTATGCATATTTAAATCCCGGATTATTATTAAAATGTAATGGTAAAGAATATAAAAGTGAAAATGGTATTACAGATCTTTTAATAAATGAAATGGGCGGTGAAGGAAAATCTTTGTATAAAATTTTCTCCCATGAAGGAAAAGATCTTCAATTTGTATTAACTCATACAGCAACACTTGATAAATGTGTTTATTCATTTGTTAATGGTCAGAGTACAGAAGATGGTGGTACTCATGTTAATGCTTTTTTAGATGGATTTACAAAAGGTGTAAACGAATATTTTAAGAAAAATTATGATGTTAAAGATGTTTCTGGCGGTCTTTTAGTAGCTCTTAAAATTGGTGTTGATGAACCAATGTTTACAAGTCAGACAAAAAATAAACTTGGTAATGTTGAAATTCGTGCACCTGTTATGAAAGAGGTTCAGATTGCAGTAGATGACTGGTTGCGTCATAATCCTGATATTGCAGGTGAACTGGAAGCTAAAATTATTAAGAATCAGAAAACACGTGATGAAATCAATAATGTTACAGAGAAACAGATTCGTGATGCAGAAAAATCTGTAACTCTTAAAATTAAAAAGCTTTACGATTGCCGTTATCATTTACAGGACGGAGCTAAAGGTGCAAATTCAATGATTTTCATTACAGAAGGTGATTCTGCGACTGGACCTATGACTCATGCACGAGATGTTTCTTATCAGGCAATTTTCAGTCTGCGTGGTAAACCGGAAAACATGTATGGGCAGAAAAAATCAGCAATTTTTGCAAATGAAGAATTAAAAAACCTGACATTCAGTTTAGGTGTTCAAACAGATGTTGATGGTTTACGATATGATAAGATTATTATTGCAACCGATGCCGATAACGATGGTTTTCATATTAGAAATCTTGTAATGACTTATCTTCTCTTATATTTTGAAGAACTGGTTTTAACAGGTCACGTTTATATTCTGGAAACACCACTTTTCCGTGTTAGAAATAAAAATACTACAATCTACTGTTATTCTGAAGAAAGTCGTGATAAAGCTCTTGCTTCAATGCGAGGGGCAGAAGTAACACGATTTAAAGGATTAGGAGAAATCAGTCCTGATGAATTTAAACAGTTTATTCACCCAAGAAAGGAAGGGGAAAGTGAAGACAAAGGAATGCATCTTACACCAGTAACAATTCAGACTTTGAAAAATGTTCCAGAGGTATTAAAATTCTACATGGGAAAAAATACTCCGGAAAGAAAAGATTATATTGTTACACATCTTGCAGAAGAAATTGATGCATAAATAAAAAAAAGGACAGTTATTAATGAAGAAAAAATCATGTTCTTCAAAAAACTGTCCTTTTATTTTTTAATATCAATTATTATTTTAAAGCTTTCTTTATAGCTTCATATTCTTCTTTTGGTTTGAAGTTTTCATCGTATACGCCACAATATGGACCATTCATTTTGTAACTGTAATCATTTTTTGATAGATAAGGATTGTCACAAAGGCCCCAGATTGTTACTGCTGTTAATGGTTTGTTTTCACCATCATTTATTTTCTTTAGCATTTCGAAAAGTGCCTGATAGAATTTTGTATGTTGTTTCATTGTAGAAGAATCAGGTTTGTAGTTTCGAACTGCCATTTCTGTAAGCTGAACTTCAACTCCAAGGGATGCATAGTCAAGAATAGCATTTTTAATCATTGTAATATCATTTGTATTCATACATCCGCCTTGTATTCCGTAACCTCCAATGTAACCTTGCATTCCAAGTCCATCACAAAGTTTCTGGTCAAAGTTTAATTCCATCAAAAGATTTTTAATTGCAGCCTTTTTTTGATATTGGAAAGTGCTGTAATCATTGTAATATAATTTAATATCTGCACCTAATTTATTTACTGTATTGCGAGCATATTTAAATGCAAGTTCAACGTAATCACGACCAATTACTTCATAGAATAAATTCTGTTTACCGCCTCGAGTTTTTCTGATTCTTGCATTATCTCCAGCTGCTGCTTCACTTGGAGAATCTGCTACAGCTTCGTTAACAACATCCCAGCAATATATAAGACCTGGGAAATTTGTTTCAAAATGAGTTATTACATCTTCAATATAATATTCAAGGCGTTTGCACATTGTATCTCTGTCAACAAAGGCTCCTGTTTGTGTATAACCTTTTCTGAAAAACCAGTCTGGCATATAAGCATCCCAAACAAGTACATGTCCACGAATTTTGGCATCAATCATTTCTGCAGCCATACACATTTTGTCAGCTTTTGAATAATCCATTACAGGCATCTGATTTTTACTGGCTTTTGAAAGACGATTGCTTAAAAGTGAATAAGCCTTAAATTCATTTGTTCCTGTAATACTGTTAAAATCCTGTTCAATTGTTTCAAGAATTTCTACATCCATCAGCTGGTCGTAAGAAAGTCCTGCCCCGAACTTGAATCCATACTTTTCTGCACTGTCTTTAATGCTCTGAGAAAAAAGTGTTGAAGAAAAAAGAAGACAGGCTGTTAATAAAATTAATTTTTTCATAGTTTTATTTTCCCGTTTGAAAGATTTAATAATTTATCGGAAAGAATTTGAAATTCATTTTCCTGGATTTGACCGCTAAGAGTAATCTCTGTTCCAAATTCTTCCCTTAAATCATATATATTAAAATTTTCAAAATTATTTTTTATTAGTTTATACAAGGAATAATCGGTTGTAAAACAAAAAGATTGTTTTTTTACAAATTGGTGGAAATACCCTAATGAGTCAGCTTTTTCAATAACCTGTTTGGCACCACCTGAATAAGCTTTTACTAATCCTCCTGTTCCAAGCAGGGTTCCTCCAAACCAGCGGGTAATTGTTAAAACCAGATTTGTACATTTTCGGCCTTTTACTACATCTAATGCAGGACGACCTGCTGTTCCTGAAGGTTCTCCATCATCACTCATGCCCATTATTTCCGCACCGGTACCAATTACAAATGCATGTACTACATGGGTTGCGTCTGAATATTTTGTTTTTTGTGATTTAATCAGTTCCCGGGCTTCTGCCTGTGATTCGCAGGGAAACAATTCAGAGAGAAACCGGGAGCCTTTAATTGATTCTTCGAAAGAAACGTATTGATCTAAAATATCCATTTTTATTTGGTTACAGAAATTGTCTGAACTTCTTTATTGGAAACTCTTACGCCTTTTGCCTTTAATGTTTTTTCTTCGTAGTCTGATGCTTTGAATTTTTCAGTTAAAACCTTTAAACGTGGTTTCTTTACATAATTCAAGGAGAACTCAAATTCTTTTCTGGAATCTACATGAAGAACTTCCATTCCATCTGGAGCAAAGAAATAGTCTCTATTCATAATAAAGCCTTGAATCTTACATCGTTTGATGTATACAAATTGAGTTTCAGGATCTCTATACAAAACTGTAAATAAAGTTTTTGAAAGACTTTCTTTATCAGCAAAACCACAGTATCTTAATTCAGGACCAACAAATAATTTGTCTGGAGTTTCTGAAACGGAATAAATACCGCTTTTTCGAACAAAAAGAATTTTATCAAAAGGAGTAACCTTAAATAATTCAACTCCACCAGGAACTGATTTTCCCAAATAGCCGGATTTTTCGTCATATCTGAGAGGAACGTCTCTTTTTGTAACAGCTTTAACATCAACTGTTTTAATGTTTGTAAGCTGAGTTTTTCTCTTACGGTCTTCACTTGAAAGTTTCTTTTCAATGCCGTCAAGATAACTGATTGCATATTCAACAAGATGTTTAAGAAGCTTATTGATTTCCTTAATGCGGTTATTCATTGCTTCAACTTCCTGTTTGTTCTTGTTTATATCGTAAAGAGAAATTCGTCTGATTGGAATTTTCAAAAGATGATCAACATCTTCAACTGTAATATCCCGAAGAAGTTCTTTTCTGAATGGTTTAAATCCGTCTATTACAGCTTTAACAACATCTTCTTCAGTTTTCATCTGTTCAATTTTCTTATAAATGCGTTCTTCAACAAAGATTCTTTCCAGAGTTCGCAAATGTAATTTTTCAAGTAAATCTGCTTTTTCAAGTTCCAGTTCTGCTTTAAGAATACCAACCAGTTGTTTTGAGTGATATTCAATAACCTGAGTACAAGTCATCTGAACCGGCATATTATCTTTAATTACAAGAAGATTACAATAAATTGTCTGTTCACATTCTGTAAATGCATATAAAGCATCAACTACATCTTTTGTATAAACACCACGCTGAAGTTTAATTTCAATATTAACCTTATCGGAAGTGTAATCCATGATTGATGCAATTTTAAGTTTTCCGGCTTTAACTGCTTTTTCAATTGAATCACAAAGGCTTTCTGTGGTTGAACCATATGGAAGTTCTGTAATGATGATTTTTTTATCATCACTGGTATCCATTTTTGCACGAGTAACAATTTTACCAAGACCATCCTGATAATCTGAAACGTCAATTAAACCGCCAGTTGGAAAATCCGGATAAAGCTGGAATGGTTCACCCCGAAGACACTTTCTTTCTGCTTCAATTATTTCCAGAACGTTGTGGCTGAGAATTTTTGTACTCATACCAACTGCAATTCCTTCAGCTCCTAAAATTAAAACTAAAGGAAGTTTTGCCTGAAATGCTAAAGGTTCTACATCACGACTGTCGTAGGTTGGAATATATTGTGTGATTCTTGGGTTTGTATTTAATATTTCTTTTGTAATGCTGCGAAGACGACATTCAATGTAACGGGGAGCTGCTGCATTTGCACCTGTAAGTAAATTTCCATAGTTTCCCTGTTTATCAATGAACAAATCTCTGTTTGCAAGATTTACTAAAGCTGTATAAATAGAGGCGTCGCCATGAGGATGATATGCCATTGTACGTCCACAAACATTTGCAACTTTTACATAACGGCCGTCATCAATTTTAATCAAAGTATGAATAATTCGACGCTGAACAGGTTTTAATCCATCTGTAATTTCCGGAATTGCACGGTCACGAATTACATAACTTGCATATTGTATAAAATTCTGTTCAAAAAGATTCTTAACGTAAGCCATTTTTCCCTTCCCAAAGAAAACAATATATTTTAGTATAGTCTATTTTTTGAAAAAAAGATATAGCACTAAAATAAAAACTCTATTGTAGAAACTATTTTTTTTCCTTATAATTTTTCACCAAGGACGTAAATATGAGTAGTAATTTTCCATTAACACATGCACAATTAAGTAATTTAATTCAGGATTTTCCAACACCTTTTTATTTGTATGATGAACAGGCTATTAGAGATAATATGAAAAAATTTACTAAAGCTTTTAGTATTTTTCCTGTTTTCCGTGAACATTTTGCAGTAAAAGCATGTCCAAATCCTTATTTATTGAAGATTCTTGCTGATGAAGGATGTGGTGCTGATTGTTCTTCTTTACCAGAACTTATGCTTTCTGAACTTTCTGGAATAAAAGATAAACACGTTATTTTTACATCAAATGAAACTCCTGCAGAAGAATATAGATATGCATACGAAAGAGGAAACATCATTAATCTTGATGATATTACACACATTGAATATTTGAAAAATGCTTTAGGTGGTACATTACCTGATACAATCTGTTTCCGTTATAATCCTGGAACTGAAAAAACAGGTTGTAATTCAATTATTGGTAAACCTGAAGAAGCTAAATACGGTTTAACTCGTCAGCAGATATTGGAAGCATACAAAATCTGTAAGGAAGAAGGAGTTCAGCATTTTGGACTTCATACAATGGTTGCTTCTAACGAATTAAATCCTGCTTTCTTTGTTGATACTGCAAAACTTTTGTTTGAACTTTGTGCTGAAATTAAAGAAAAATGTGGCGTTCGTATTGAATTTGTTGATTTAGGCGGTGGTCTTGGTATTCCTTATAAACCAGATCAGAAAGCTGTAGATTATGATGAAGTTGCAAAAGGAATCAGAGCTGAATACGATAGAGTTGTTGTTCCAGCAGGTCTTGATCCTCTTGAAATTTATTGGGAATGTGGTCGTCCAATTACTGGTCCATATGGCTGGCTTGTTACAACTGCAATTCATCAGAAACATATTTACCGTGAATATATTGCTGTAGATTCTTGTATGGCAGATTTAATGCGTCCTGGAATGTATGGTTCTTATCATGAAGTAACTGTAAGTGGAAAAGAAAATGCTCCAAAAACAGAAGTTTATGATGTTGTTGGATCTCTTTGTGAAAATTGTGATAAATTTGCAGTTCAGCGTCCTTTACCAAAAATTGAAATGGGTGATTTTGTAATTATTCACGATGCTGGTGCCCATGGTAGAGCAATGGGATTTAACTATAATGGAAAACTTCGTTGTGGTGAAATTTTAATGCGTCCAGATGGAACATTTAAAGAAATCCGCCGCCGCGAAACTGTTAAAGATTTATTTGCTACTCTTGATTTAGACGGCGTAACACTCTTTAAATAATATAATTCCGGTTTTTGAGGTAAACAGATATGGAAGAAGAAGTATTGGAAATTGTTCAGGAATCAGCTGAAGTTGCAGCAGAACTTGTTGATGCTGTTGCAGAAAATGTTCCTGCTGTGGTTGAAGATGTTGTTGTAAATGAATTTGCTTCTGCAGCAATTGATGCAGAACAGACAATCGTAGAACAGACTTCTTCTTTCATAAACTGGATTTCAGGTTTTTTTACATGGAATAATCTTTTTAAGGTTCTTACAGCTCTTGTAATTCTTCTTGTTTTTTATATTGTTTACAGACTTCTTCTTAAGGGAATCAAGAAATTTCCTGGGGAAAAAATGAATCCTCATAGAAAAATGCTTCTTTCCCGAGCAGCAAAGTATTTATTTTTTGTTGCCTGTGTAATGTATGTTTGTAATCTGATTGGAATTAAACTTGATGCTATCTGGGGTGCTGCAGGAATTGCGGGAGTTGCCATTGGTTTTGCAGCTCAAACTTCTGTCAGTAATCTTATTTCAGGTCTGTTTGTTTTAACTGAAGGAACCTTAAAAGTTGGTGATGTAATTATTGTTGGTGATATAACTGGTATTGTAGATCAGATTTCGCTTCTTTCTGTACAGGTTCATACATACGACAATCAAATGGTAAGAATTCCAAACTCTTCCATCATTAACAGCAATTTAATTAATAACTCTTATCATTCTTGCAGACGAATGACTTTAAATGTTTCAATTCAGTATGAAGCTGATATGGAAAAAGCTTTGGCTGCTTTACAGAAAGCTCCTTCAATGTGTCCAACTGTTCTTGCAGATCCAGCTCCTGCTGTGTGGTTTGATGGTTTTGGCGACAGTGGTATTAATATGACTGTAGCAGCCTGGTTCAAACCTGCAGATTTTCTTCAGACAAAGAATGATTTGTATATTGCAATGAAAAAAGTTCTGGATGAAGCAGGAATTGAAATTCCATTTAATCAGCTGGATGTTGCAATAAAAAAATAATTTAAAAAAAATAAATGTTACTGTTGACAGAAACATTGTGTGGTGTTACTATTAAAAGTAACGTTACTATTTGTAGTAACTTATTTAAATATAGGAGAACACAATGTCTTCAAGAACAGATTCTTTATACTTTACACTTCCTTCAGACAGATATACACCACTTTCGCTTGCTCGAAAAATTGGTGCAAAAGCAATTCTGGAAAGTGCAAGTTTTTCAAAAGGTAAAAACAGATATTCAATTTTAATGCTGGAAGAAGCATTTCATATAGTTCAGGATGATGAAGGTGTTGCTTTCATTATTGATGGACGTCGTCTTCCTTACCAGGGTGAAAATACAACAGGTGAAACAATTGCTCCAGGAAGCCGTGTTCTTCACACTCCAGATATTCTGGATGCGCTTTTATATGTTGCTCAGCAGAATGATTTAAGTACAGTAAAACTTGATGATGGATGTGTCGTTCCAAATTCAATTCCTGTTCCTGCCAGTGGACTTGGTTATTTAAGTTATGAGTTCTGTGCTCGTTGTGATACTATTACTCTTGCTCCACAGGTTGATGAACTTCATATTCCAGAAAGTGAATTTATTGCCGGTCATATTTATGTAATTTTTGATCACTTTACAGAAAAACTTCATGTATTTGCATTAAATTACAATGAACACTTAATTGATTTAAAAGGTGCTGTAGATAATCTTAAAAAACGTCTTAATGATATGGACTTTAGTTATCTTGCTCCTGCAGAAGAACCTTGTCCTGTAAAAACAATAACAAATCTTGAACAGAGTGAAAAAGAATATAAAGAAAAAGTTGAAGCAATTAAAAAACGAATTATTGCCGGTGATTTGCTTCAGGCTGTTCCTTCAAGAAGACTTCAGGTTGAATGTGCAAATTCTGCATTGGAAATTTATCGTCGTCTTCGTTCTGTAAATCCTTCTCCATATCTTTTATATATTGATTTTGGAGACAGACAGCTGGTTGGTTCATCTCCAGAAAGTCTTGTTAGAGTTAGAGATGGTATTGCATCTATCAGACCAATTGCTGGAACCCGCCGAAGAGGTAAAAATTCTGCAGAAGATCAGGTATTAAAAGATGAATTAATCAATAATGAAAAAGAAAAAGCAGAACATCTTATGCTGGTTGATCTTGCAAGAAACGATTTAGGTCGTGTTTGTTCAAATGGTTCTGTAGAAGTAACCCGCTTTATGGATGTAGAATTCTTTAGTCATGTTATGCATATTGTTTCTGACGTTCAGGGAAAAGTTAAACCAGGATTCAAAGCAATTCAGGTTTTAAGAGCTGCTTTCCCTGCAGGAACTGTTAGTGGTGCTCCAAAAATTTCTGCAATCGAAATCTTAAGTCAGCTTGAAAAAATTAAGAGACGTTTTTATGCCGGTGCAATTGGATATATTCAGTCAAATGGTGATCTGGATTTCTGTATTGCAATTAGAAGTGCTTTGAAACAGGGAAATATCTGGAGCCTTCAGGCTGGCGGTGGAATTGTTTATGATTCTAACGCTGATCGTGAATGGGAAGAAACAAACGAAAAATTAGGCGCTTTAAGAGCTGTTTTAGAAGGCTAGTTTTGGAGGAAAAAGATGATTGCATTTGTAGATAATAAAGATTCATTTAGTTTTAATATAGTTCAGTCAATAGAAAGAGTTTCTGGAAAAAAAGTTGAAGTTTTCCGTTCTGAAGAATGTACAGTAGAAGAAATTGCTGCAAAAAATCCAACATTTATTGTAATTGGACCAGGACCTGGAACTCCTCAGGAAGCTGGAATTTCTATTGAAGCAATTAAATATTTTACAGGAAAGATTCCTATTCTTGGAATTTGTCTTGGACATCAGGCAATTGGTGCTGCCTTTGGGGCTAATATAGTTCAGGCAAAATACATTCGTCATGGTATTGTAGAAGAAATGACAACTGATGGAAAAGGTTTATTCCGCAATATTGGTAAAACTGGAAAATTCACAAGATATCATTCCCTGGTTGTAGAAGAAGCAACTTTATCTCCTGATTTTGAAGTTACATGTCGTGCTGCTGATGGAGATATTATGGGAATCAGACATAAAACTCTGCCAATTGAAGGCGTTCAGTTTCATCCTGAAAGTATTGCTTCTGAAAAAGGTGATGAAATTTTTAAAGCCTTTTTAATTTATCGAAGAGAAAATCCTCCTACAACAGAATATTTAAATCAGTTGATTGCCGGAAAAGATTTAACAGAAGATCAGGCCGGTTTATTTATGGATAATATTGCAGACGGAACAATGGATGAACGTCAGATGGCTGCTGTTCTTATTGCTATGGCTGCAAAAGGTCCTGCTACCAGCGAAATGATTGGTTGTGCCAGATCTTTGTTAAAAGTAAAAACTCCATTTAGTTGTAATAAAAAAGGTCTTGCAGAAATTGTAGGAACCGGTGGAGATGGAAAGGGCAGTTTCAATATTTCATCATTGTCTGCTATTGTTGCAGCAAGTTGTGGTCAGCCAATGGCAAAACACGGAAACAGAGCTGTATCTTCAAAATCTGGATCTGCAGATTTTTATGAAAATCTTGGTTTAAACATTATGGCTGAACCAGAAAAAACTTCTCAGCTGATTGAAAAAACTGATTTTGGTTTCCTTATGGCTCCAGTTTATCACTCTGCAATGCGTTTTGCTGCTCCAGTTAGAAAAGCTTTAGGTGTAAAAACAATTATGAATATTCTTGGACCTTTATTAAATCCAGCTGGTGCTGAATATGAAGTTCTTGGAGTTTATTCAAAAGATTTATTACAGGATTATGCCCGGGCTGCAAAATCTCTTGGTGCAAAACGTGTAATGGTTGTTTGCTCTGAAGATGGTTATGATGAAATTTCTCCTTGCCAGCCAACTTACGTTTATCAGATTGATGAAAAAAATCAGGAATACAGATATGTTATTTCTCCAGAAAAGTTTGGGCTTACAGATATGGACGAAAAAGAACTGGACGGTGGCTCTGGTGCTGATAACGCTGCATTAGCAATGGAGATCTTAAACGGTGGTGGAAGAAAAACTATTAAAGCTGCTGTCGGATTAAATACTGCGGCAATTCTTTATATTTGCGGAAAAGCCCGTACATTAAAAGACGGTTATGATATGGCAATTAATGCAATTGATTCTGGAAAAACTCTTGCAAAATTAAAACAGATTCAGGAAGTATCAAAAGCTTTATGAGTGAACGAAACATTTTACAGGAAATAGTTGATCGCAGAATCAAAGATATGGAAATTTCTGGAATTGAATTTGGTTTTAAGATTCCAGAAAAACGTTTGCGAAAAGTACATCCTTTTCTTGATACAAAAGGTGCTGTTCTTGAAGTAAAACGTGCCAGCCCAAGTAAAGGGGACATTGCTCCTGATCTGGATTCTTATGAAACTGCATTGGACTATTCTAAAGCAGGTGCAAAAGCCATCAGTTGTCTTACAGAAACAAATTATTTCAAAGGAACTCTTCAGGATTTAATGAAGGTTTGTAAAGCAGTTGATGATTATGAAGCTGAAACTGGAAAAACAGGCCCTGCAGTTTTACGAAAAGATTTTTTAATCAATGCTCAGGAAGTTGAAGTTGCTTATAGGGCAGGAGCAGATGCAGTTCTTTTAATTTCAAGAATTCTTGATGTTGCAGATATGATTTCAATGGCAAAAAAATGTCAGGAATTGGGAATTACTGCTTTGGTTGAAGTTCGTTTGCAGGAAGATGTAGATAAACTTGCAAAGGTTGTAGCTGAAGTTGATAAAAAATATATTGTTGCAGGAGTAAACAGTCGAGATTTAAGGGATTTTTCCATTGATCTTCTTACTCCATGTGCTTTATTAAAAAAATTGCAGGCTGTTTTAGGAAATGATGCCAGAGTAATTTTTGAAAGTGGAATTCGTACTCCAAAAAGTGCCGCTTTTGCCGGTTCTCTTGGATTTGCAGGAATGCTTTTAGGTGAAGCCGCTGCAAAAAATCCTGAAATAAGAAGTGAACTTGTTAAATCATTTACAGAAAGTGAATCAACCTTAAATGCAGATTTCTGGAATAAATATGCAGAAACAAAAGACTGTACACCAAAATTAAAAGTTTGTGGTCTTACAAATAAAGAAGATGCTTTGCTTGCTGTAAAAATAAAGGCTGATTTTTTAGGTTTTATTTTCTGGAATAAATCACCAAGAAAAGCAGATGGAAACATTGTAAAAGAAATCTGTACAGAACTTAAGAAAAAAAATGATTGTCCTGTTCTGGTTGGTGTAATAGTTGATCCAGATCTGGAAGAATCAAAAGAAGCTGTTAATCTTGTAAAAGAAGGATATCTGGATGTTCTTCAGCTTCATACTGTGAATTGTGCGCGAAAGTTTCTTAGTAACAATGAATTAAGAAAACTTCCACATTATGCCGCAGTAAACATTTCTTCTGAAGAAGATGTAAAAATTCTTGATGAATTGTTTGATTCTGGTGAACCAAGGGTTTTAGTTGATGCTCAAACTTCAACACAGATTGGTGGAACAGGAAAACAGATTTCGGAAGAACTGGTAAAATTAGTACAGAAAAAATACAAACTTTGGATTGCAGGAGGAATTAATCCTGAAAATGCTTCTGAAGTTGTAAAAAAATATCTGCCTGAATTAGTTGATGTGGCAAGTGGTGTAGAATTATCGCCAGGAATTAAAGATGTTGTTAAGATGGAAAAGCTTGGCAAAGAAATCAGATAATTTAAGTGAAAGATGGAGGAAAAATTAAATGACATCAAAAGAAGGTTTTTTTGATATATATGGTGGAAAATACGTTGCAGAAGTTTTAAGACGTCCATTAGATGAACTGGAAGTTGAATTTAAAAAAGCAATGGCTGATCCTGAATTTATAAAAGAGCTTGAAACTATCCAGAGAGATTATATTGGTCGAGAAACACCACTTTTATTTGCAGAAACAGCAACAAAACTTTTAGGTGGTGCACAAATTTATATTAAACTTGAAGGTCTTGCAAATACTGGAGCTCATAAAATTAATAATGCTATTGGACAGTGTTTACTGGCAAAAAGAATGGGCAAGAAACGTATTATTGCAGAAACTGGTGCAGGTCAGCATGGTGTTGCAACTGCCGCTGCCTGTGCAAAATTAGGTCTTGATTGTACTGTTTATATGGGTGAAGTTGATGTTCGTCGTCAGCAGCCAAATGTTGCCGCAATGGAAATGTACGGGGCTAAAGTTCATCCTGTAACATCTGGAAGCAGAACATTAAAAGATGCTGTAAATGAAGCAATGCGCGACTGGGCTGCAAATCCTGATACAACTCACTATGTTTTAGGTTCTGCATTAGGACCTGCTCCATTCCCTGATATGGTTAGAGAATTTCAGTCTGTAATTGGAAAAGAAGTAAAACGTCAGGTTGCAGAAAGAAATCTTGATGTAGCTGCAATGATTGCATGTTGTGGTGGCGGTTCAAATTCTATTGGATTCTTTGCTCCATTTATTGATGAAAAATCACCTCGTCTTATTGCTGTTGAAGCAGGGGGAATTGGACCTGGAATTGGAGAAAATGCTTCCCGAATGACAGGAAATGCAAGTCGTGAAGGGATTTTACAGGGATATAAATCTCGTTTCCTTCTGGATGATGATGGACAGGCTTTGCCAACTCGTTCAATTTCTGCCGGTCTTGATTATTGTGGAATTGGACCTCAACTGGCAGCTTTAGGAAAATCTGGTCGTGTAGAATTTTCTTCAGCATTAGATAAAGAAGCTTTAGATGCAGTAAAGTTCTTTGCAAAAAATGAAGGGGTTCTTTTTGCAATGGAAAGTGCTCATGCAGGTGCAGAAGCTATTAAACTTGCTCCAACTTTACCAAAAGATAAAGCAATTGTTGTAAATATGTCTGGTCGTGGTGATAAAGATATTTTCATTACTTGTCCTGTATTCCGTCCTCAGGAATGGAAACAGTTTCTTATTAGTGAATTGGAACGCTTAAACGATTCTAAAGATATTCACGATGCTAAAATAATGGAAAAATAAAAATTACGAATGAAAAATTAAGGAATATACAAATATGAATAAAATTAAATTAATGAGCCATTTGGTTGCTGGATATCCATCTGATGAATTAAGTTTAACTGCTGCCCGTGCCCTTGTTGATGGTGGGGCAGATATTCTTGAAATTCAGCTTCCATTTTCAGATCCAAGTGCTGATGGTCCTGCAATTCAGGGGGCTTGTACAGAAGTTCTTCAGCGTAATTATAGAACTGCAGATGGTTTGAAATTTATTGAAACAATACATAAAGAATTTCCTGAAATTCCAATTTATATTATGAGTTATGGAAGTTTGATTTATACACCAGGAGTTGCGGCTTTCTGTAAAAAGGCAGCAGGTGTTGGTGTAAAAGGTATGATTATCCCTGATTTACCTTTTGATTTTGATGAAGGTTTAACTCAGGCTTGTAAAGATAATGGAATGATAAATATTCCTGTTGCAGCTCCAACTATGACAGATGAACGCCTTTCTAAGCTGGCAAATGCAGGTTTCCCTTATATCTATGCAGCACTTAGAGCAGGAATTACAGGAACAAATACTTCTATTGATGAAAAAACATTGGCCTTCCTTAATAAAGTAAGCGCAGGCGGAAGCAAAGTTTACGGAGGATTTGGAATTTCAAATGGAGAACAATCTGGCGCACTGGCAGATTCTGTTGAAGCTGTAGTTGCCGGTTCTGTTTTTGTTCGCCTTATTACAGAAAATAAAGACAATAAAGATAAACTTTATGAAGCTGTAAAAGCAAAAGCAAAGGAAATTACACATAGTTAATTATTACTTAAAAAAGTTAGTAAAATTACTTAAAATTAGTTAATTTCCTATTTACATTTTTGAAAACTCATTTACAATCATAGTTATGAAAACAAATAAGAATTTTTTAAGACAAATGTTAAGATGTGTTCTGGTTGTTTTTGTAGCTATGTTTTGTTTTAACTGTGCTGCAAAAAACATTTCTAAAGATGAAATTGAAGTTACCTCAGTAGAAGATTTGAAAGTATCTTCTGAATTAGCAGATAAAAATGCCGGTGAAAATACAAAACTTGTAATGGATTATCTTGTCAATAAGGTTTATGGAAAAAAAATACTTACTGGTGTAATGGATTGTGCCTGGAGCAGTTCAATTGATATGGATGCAAAAGTTCAATTGGATACCGGGTATCAGACTGCTTTAATGGGTTATGATTTTATGTTTGCTACTAAAGAAGATTCAAAAAACTGGTATAGTCCAACTCAAACTGAAAAAGCAATCAACTGGTGGTTAAATGGTGGATTAGTTACCTTTACCTGGCATTGGCTTGATCCTTCTGCTCCTGCGGGAAGTGGTGCCAGCTATAAACCAGAAGAAATGGATTTTAGAATTCCTTATGATGAAACAACAGGAGAATTGAAAACATCTTCAAAAGAATTTGAATTTATAAAAAAAGATCTTGATACAATTGCAGACCGTTTATCTTTAATGCAGGAATTAGGTGTTGTAGTATTGTGGCGACCAATGCATGAAGCTTGTGGAAACTGGGGAACTGCATGGGGTGGAAAAGCCTGGTTCTGGTGGGGATATTCTGGTCCTGAAGCATATAAAGCACTTTACCGTTACATGTTCGATTATTTTACAAATGAAAAAGAACTTCATAATTTAATCTGGGTCTGGAATGGACAGGGAAAAGACTGGTATCCTGGAGATGATGTTGTTGATATCGTTGGTTATGATATTTATGATAACAACAACAAAAACGGCGCTGGAGACTCATATTATGAAAAACTGATAGACTGGTCAAATGGTACAAAAATGTGTGCAATCTCTGAATGTGGTTACGTTCCTGCTACAGAAAGTCTATTAAAATCTAAATCAAAATGGCTTTATTACATGGTTTGGAATGATGATGATGATTTACAGGATGACACTCTTGATGATAATGATAATTTCTGGGGTGGAACAAAATACAACAGTATTAAGGCCAGAACAACAGACTCTTTCTTAACTGATTATCAGATTAAACTTGGTGATGAAGATCTGGCCGAATTATTTATGAAAATTGAATAATTAAACTTTTGTTTTACCGCTTAAAATATTCTGGTAGTCTTCAAGATTCTTCTTGAGGAGTACTGGAATATCCAATCCATATGGACATCTTTTTTTACAGGTGCCACATCCTGTACAATCAGCAATTCGTTTCATTTCAGTCTGCCAGTAATCATTTAACCAGTTTGAACTTGGAGCTCGTCTAATCATCTGAATCATTCTTGCTCCCTGATTTATAATAATTCCTTTTGGACAAGGCATACAGTAACCGCAGCCCCGGCAGAATTCAAGACCAAATTCTTTTTTATCCTTTTCAATAAAGTTTTTCATTTCTTCATCAAAAACAGGAGAATCTTTCATAAAACTGAGCCATTCATCCAGTTCACTCATTTTCTGAATTCCCCAGATTGGAAGAACATTGTCATATTGAGTCATAAAAGTGTAGGCTGCTTTTGAATTTGTTATTAATCCTCCTGCAAGCCCTTTCATTGCAATAAAACCAACATTTTTTTCTTTACATAAATTTACCAGATCAATTTCTCTTTGACCGGAAAGATAGCTGAATGGAAATTGCATTGTTTCATAAAGTCCCGATTTTACACATTCTTCTGCAATTCCAATTTTATGGGCAGTTATACCAATGTGTTTTATTAAACCCTGACGTTTAAAATCTTCAATTGTTTCGTACATTCCAGTACCGTCTCCTGGTTTGTAGCACTGGTCTACACAATGAAACTGATAAATATCAACATAATCTGTTTTAAGATTTTTCAGAGAAGTCTCCAGCTGCTTTTTCATTTCATCAGGAGTTTTTGCCATTGTTTTTGTTGCAATATGAATTTTATCTCGTACATCACTTAATGCAATTCCAATTTTTTCTTCGCTATCTGAATAAGCTCTGGCAGTATCAAAAAAAGTCATTCCACCATCATAAGCGGCTCTTAAAATTTTTGCGGCAGTTTCAAAATCATCTCTCTGAACTGGTAACGCACCAAATGCATTCTGTGGTGATTTAATGCCTGTTGAGCCTAAAACAATTTCTTTCATATTGCATCCTTTATATTTTTTTAATTATTATCCAAAAAAAAATATCCTCAGGTCAATAGCCCAAGGATATTAAATTTTATGAAAATTGTGCCTGTCGTAAATTATAATAAGCACCTTTTTTCTTCATAAGTTCATCAGGAGTTCCGCTTTCCAGAATGCCACCTTTATCTATTACAAAAATACGATTTGCATTTTGAATTGTAGACAATCTGTGGGCAATAACAAAACTTGTTCTTCCTTTTAAAAGATTTGCAATTCCTGCCTGAACCAGAAGTTCTGTTTTTGTATCAATGCTGCTGGTTGCTTCATCAAGAATTAAAATTCTTGGAGAAGAAAGCATTGTTCTTGCAAAAGCTACCAGTTGTCTTTGGCCGTTACTTAATTCGCCGCCACGAGCTGTTAATTTTGTATCGTAACCGTTTTCCAGTTTGCAGATAAAATCATGAGCATGAACTGCTTTTGCCGCAGCAATTATTTCTTCTTCATTTGCATCTAGTTTTCCGTATGCAATGTTTTCCCGAATTGTTCCGCTGAAAATATAATTTTCCTGAGTCATAATACCCATCTGGGTTCTTAAACTTTCCAGTTGAACATTTCGAATGTCGGTTCCGTCTATTAAGATTGCACCTTCGTTTACATCATAAAAACGACTTACAAGATTAACAACTGTTGATTTTCCTGCACCAGTTGGACCAACAAGAGCAATTGTTTCTCCTGATTTAATGTTAAAGCTTACATTTTTTAATACTTTTACATCTTCATCATAACCAAAAGTAACATCTTTAAATTCAACATTTCCTTTGATATCTGACATTAAAGGAGCATCAGGAGAACTTGTAACTTTTGCTTCTGTATCCATAATTTCAAAAATACGTTCAGCTCCACTTGCAGCATTTACAAACTGATTGTAAAAATTACTCAGATTCATTATTGGCTGCCAGAACATACCTACATAGGAACCAAAGGCAATGTATGTTCCAATTGAAACACCTTCAAATCCAATAACCATTACACCAACCAGATATAATGCCATTGTTCCAATGCTCCAGCATAAATCAATCCAGGAACCAAAACCGTCGCACCATCTGACCGCCCTGATAAATTCTTTTCTATCGGCCCATACAAGATCCTGGAAGGTTTTATCTGTTTCCTGTTCAGCTCTAAAGCTTTGAATGATTTTAATACCAGATAAATCTTCATTTATAAAAGCAGTCATATTTGAAGATTTCTGACGTTTAGCTTTCCAATGCTTTTCTGCCATTGAAGAAATAATGAAAATTCCTGCAATCATAAAAGGAAGACTGCATAAAGCGGCCAGTGCAAGTTTCCAGTTTTTTATGAACATAATTACAAGAACTGCTACAACAGTAACAAGATTTGGAATTAAAGTTGTAACTGCGTTTTCAATAATATCTTTAAGGGAGTTTGTATCACCAATAATTCTGGCCAATATTTTCCCAGAAGGACGGGAATCAAAAAACTTTAAATCAAGTTTCTGAATGTGATTGTATAATTCCTGTCTAAGATTCTGAATCAATTTATTACTTGTTTTAGCCATTACCAGCATACGGGTTTTGATTGCAATAACTGCCAGAAGATTTAATACTCCGCCTATGATTATGATTTTTATTAAGCCTGATAAATCACCTGGAACAATATATTTATCAATAGCCATTTCATTTAAAAGAGGATTGATTAAGTCTACAACAGTTCCAAAACCCATCATTAAAAATACAAAAATGATTCTGCCTTTAAAATTCAAAAGATATTTAAAAAGACGGGACATTGTACTCATTGTTGATCGTTTTTCTAATTTTTCATCTATTTTATATCCGTTCATATTTCATCTCCAGTTTATACAACAAGCCTTAGTATTGACTGTCGTAGGTTTCTTTGTACAAACCGTTTTTTTCCAACAACTGCTGATGAGTTCCCATTTCAGCAATTTTTCCATTTTCCAGAACAATAATTTTGTCAGCTTTTCTGACTGAACTGATTCTGTGAGCAATAATGATTTTTGTCATACCGGTTAAATCATTTAAAACCTGCTGTATTTCCTGTTCAGTTTCTGTATCCAAAGCTGATGTGGAATCATCTAAAACAAGAACTGGAGTTTTTCTTGCCAATGCTCTGGCAATTGTAATTCTCTGTTTTTGTCCTCCGCTTAAACCGACTCCACGTTCCCCAATTACAGTCAGTTCTTTTTCATCCATTTTATCTACAAATTCAGCACTTCTTGAACGTTCAAGAGCAGCTCTGACTTCTGTTGTAGACATTGTATCTTTTGCACCCAGACGAATGTTTCCATCAATTGAATCGCTGAATAAGAAAACATCCTGCATTACACAGGCAATACTTTTTCTTAAAACTGGCAATGGAAGCTGTCTGATATCAACGCCATCAATTTTAATACTGCCTTCTGAAACATCATACATTCGTTTTAAAAGGTTTATGATTGTTGTTTTACCAGAACCAGTTGCTCCCATAATTCCAAGAGTTTGTCCGCTTTTAATATCGAAATTTACATTATCAAGAATTTTTCTGTCTCCCGAAATGTAACTTACGTTTTCAAAAGAAATTGAACCTGTAATATCATCAGATGTAAAAAGATTAGAAGCAATGGATTCTTCTTCAATCTGATTTAATGGCGATTCATCAATAATAGCAGGCATTTCACTGTAAATTTTGTTCAAACGTTTTACACTGGCTTTTGCACTAGATAAACCATTTGTGAGCCATCCAAGCATTTCCATTGGCCAGATCATATTTCCAACGTAAGAAATAAATGCAATTAATTCACCAATTGTTAATGATGATTTTCCTGTTTTCTGACTGTTAATTACAAAAATTCCACCAATTAAAAGAGTTATAACAGTAAGCATTCTTGTGATTGTCTGAATCATTGGATTGAATTTTACAAAAACTCTGGATAAATCAATATTTAATTCATAATATTTCTGATTGTGCTTATGAAATTTATTGATTTCAAATCCTTCTCTTGCAAAGGCTTTTACAGTTCTGACACCCGCCAGATTTTCAGCCGCAGTATTGTTCATTTCAGAATTTTCCTGAGCAACTTCACCGTACAAAGAGTCCAGTCTTTTTTCCATCAAAATTGCAATTACTGCAGAAGCAATCATTCCTGCGGTTGGAATTAAAGCCAGCTGCCAGTTTATTTTAAGCATAAAGTACATTGTACAGATAACTCTAACAACAACTTCTGCCATTAAGATTCCCATAAAAGCTGCAATATCCCAAATGCGGTCTACATCATCTTTTACACGACTCATTAATTCACCGGAATTTATACCGTCAAAGAAATTTGCACTTAAACTTTGTATTTTCTGAAATAAGTTGATTCTTACTTCCGAAGCAATTTTGGAACCGCAATAATCACATAAAAATTCTTTTGTGTATTGAAAAATACAACGTCCAACCCCAATTCCAAGGATTCCTAAAAGAAGAAGCTTTAAGGGATCCAGATTCTGAGGTACTAAAACATCATCAACAATATGCTGAACAATTACTGGTGCAATCATATCTAAAAAAGTTCCTGCAGTCATAGCAAGAGTTGCCAGTAAATATAAAAAAGCATATTTCTTAATATATCTGGATAAATTAAGTTTGTTATTCATGTATCCCTCCATAAATATTCATATTATCAAAAGTTGTAACAGGGTAATAGTATTATTCTGGTATAAACTGGAAAAATATTCTATAAATTTGTGCTTTAATTTTTTCTTAGGGGGACCTAAGGACCCTTTTTAACATTTTTCTTTCTCTGGGGGAAGACGATGCCTGAATAAATTCAGGACCCTGCGGCAGTGCAAGTAGAACCTAAACTAACCCTAACGGCTTAGTTTTTAACGGTTCTGCTATGCAAGCAACAAGTTCCGAAGCTGGTTTTTTCTTCCTGTGTAAGGCCATTAATGGCCGGTGCAAAATAGCAAAGCGTTAAGAAAATTGCACTGCAATTTTTAGCTTTACCAACTCCGACCCCCTTCTTTTTCCTGCACGGCTTAGGGCTTCGCGCCCTAAGAACCTCGCAAGGAAGATTTGAGAGGGCACATTGCTGGCGCTCGTGCAGAGGAGTTAGTTCGTGCAGATAAAGGGAGAGTGATTTTAAGTAATAATCCTTATTAAAAAAAAATCTGTCTCATATTAAAGTAAGTAATACACTTTTCTAATAATAAGAGGCTGATATGAAAAAACAATGCTTTAATCCTTACTTACCTTCTTGGGAATATGTTCCTGATGGGGAACCTCATGTATTTGGGGATAGAGTTTATGTTTTTGGATCTCATGATCAGTTTAATAATTGTGTATTTTGTCCTGGTGATTATGTCTGTTATTCAGCTTCGGTAAATGATTTAACTGACTGGAAATACGAAGGAATTATTTACAAAAAGGATCAGGATCCGGCTCAGGATGGTCGTATGGTTTTGTATGCTCCTGATGTTACTCAGGGACCGGATGGAAGATATTATTTATATTATGTTTTTGATAAAGTAGGTTTTGTTTCTGTTGCGGTTTGTGGTACTCCTGCTGGAAAATACGAATTTTATGGATATGTTCACTATAAAGATGGAACTCGGCTTGGGGAAAGAGAAGGGGATATGCCTCAATTTGATCCAGGGGTTTTAACTGAAGGAAATAAAACTTATCTTTATACAGGATTTAGTGGTAATCATATGAAAGATAGAATTGGTGCAATGGCTACTGTTCTTGGTCCTGATATGCTTACTGTAATTGAAGAGCCTGTTGTTGTTATTCCTGGTGATGAATATGCTGAATCTAAAGGAAAACATAATACTTCTTGTACATATAAAATCGCTTCTCCTGAAAATTGGAGTGGATTTAAAAATCACGAATTTTTTGAAGCTCCTTCTATCAGAAAAATAAAAGATACTTATTATTTAGTTTATTCTTCTGCGGTAATGCATGAATTGTGTTATGCAACAAGTAAAAATCCTGCAGATAATTTTGTTTATCAGGGAGTAATTGTTAGTAATGCTGATATTGGTATTTCTTCATATAAACCTGCATTAATGCCTTGTGCCAGTGGTGCTAATAATCACGGTGGTTTTGAATGTATAAACGGGCAGTATTATATGTTCTATCATCGTCATACAAATAACAGCTGGTATTCTCGTCAGGGATGTGCGGAAAAAATTGATGTTACTAAAGATGGATTAATTCCTCAAGTTGAAATAACTTCCTGCGGATTAAATGGGGGACCTTTGGAAGGAAAAGGTAAATATCCTGTTTATATTGCATGTAATAATTTTGTTAAAGGGCAGGAAAATCTTTACGTTGGTGGAAATGTTCCTAAAATTACACAGGATGGTCGTGACGGTGATGAAGAAGAAGGTTATCTTGTAAATATAATGAATGGTGCTACCTTCGGATTTAAATATTTTGATTTTAAAAATCTTAAGAAAATTTCTATTGAAACCAGAGGTTATTTTCAGGGATGTTTTGAAGTTCGTACTAAATGGGATGGAGAAGTTCTTGGTAAAATAAATGTTGAATTTAGTAATTTCTGGGAATTTAATACAGGTGATGTTAAGATTCCTGATGGTGTTTCTGCATTGTATTTTACATTTAATGGAAGTGGAAACGGTCAGTTAAAAACTTTTGAATTGATTACAGACTAAAATCAGAGGTTTATGATAAAATGAAATATTGTAAAATTGCGGGGCTTATTCTGACTGCTGTTCTTCTTGGAGCATGCTCTGCTAAAACAATAAAACAGAACAGCAATAAAATTGAACATCAGGAGAAAAAAATGGAAAAAACTGAAAGAGAATTTATTTCAAATGGATATGCAATTGATTGTCCTGAAGAATATAAAGCTGTTCGTGAAGGTGTAACATACGGAACTGTAATTCATAAAACCTATTATTCAAAGACTTGTAAGATGGAACGTCCATGTTCTATTCTTTTACCACCTTCTTATAGTGAATCAAAAAAATATCCTGTTGTTTATTTTCAGCACGGAATTTTTGGTGATGAAAATTGTATGATTAATGATGGTTCCAATTATTTTAAAGAAATAACAGGTAATCTTGCTGCAGAAGGAAAGGCTCCTGAAATGATTTTTGTTTTTGGTCATATGTATGCAACTGATGATCCTAAACAGAAACCTGGTTTTGATTCAAAAGCAGTTCTTCCTTATGATAATTTTATTAATGAATTAACAAATGATTTAATGTCATATATTGAATCAAATTTTTCTGTTTTAACTGGCCGTGAAAATACTGCAATTTGTGGTTTTTCTATGGGTGGACGAGAAACTCTTTATATTGGTTTACAGCGTTCAGATTTATTTGCTTACGTTGGAGCAATTGCACCAGCCCCTGGATTGGTTCCAGCAAAAGACTGGGCAATGGAACATAAAGGTATGATTTCCGAAGATGAAGTAAAATTTAAAGCTGAAAATCCTTTGCCAGAATTGCTGATGGTTTGCTGCGGAACTAACGATGGTACAGTTGGTCAGTTTCCTCGTTCCTATCATTCAATTTTGACAAAAAACAATGTTAATCATACCTGGTTTGAAGTTATGAATGCAGATCACAATTCTCATGCAATAAGAACTGGTTTGTTCTATTTTGTCAGCAATATTTTTAAGACTATTCAGTAAACATTGTTGTAATTAAATCTGCATATTTTTCAGCAATTTTATATCTCATCATTTCCTGTTTTCCAGAAAGTTCTTCTCCAATTTTAAAGCTTTCTGGAACAAGAACGAATTTATTTATTTTTTCACATACACGATATCCGTTTTCAACAGAAACTTTGCTGGCGATTTCAGCTGCAAACAAATCTTTTATTTTCTGATTGTCCAGTAAAGCTTTGTAATCATTAAACTCAATTCCAGAGCTCTGTGCATATGTTGTAACAGCATCTTTATTTGGAACAATTAAAACTCCAAGATATTTCTGATCCTGTCCTGTAAGCATTGCACTTTCAATATAATCACTTGCAAGTAATCCAGATTCTACAAATAAAGGTTCAATGTTTTCGCCACCAAGTAATACAATTGTATCTTTTGCGCGACCTGTGATTTTTAATTCGTGATCCCAGGTAATAATTCCAAGATCTCCTGTATTAAACCAGCCGTCTTTATCAATAACTTTTTCAGTAAGTTCAGGATTTTTATAATAACCTTTCATTAATTGTGGTCCACGAACAAAAATTAATCCCTGTTCGCCAGGAGGTAATGGTTCATTGCTTAAAGGAACACCATGGGTTTCTTTTACAGTTTTTACTTCCCAGTTTGGCCATATTGCACCAACACAACCAGGACGAGCTTCTTTATAATATCTTACGGAAATAACAGGAGTTGTTTCAGTTAAACCGTATCCTTCAATAAGTCTGATTCCTGCTGCTCTATAGAAGTTTTCAATATCTTTCTGTAAAGCTCCACCACCAGAAATACCGAATCGTAAACCTCCACCAAATTTCTGTTTAAGTTTACTGAATACCAGAACATCACCTAATTTATGTAAAGGCCATAAAAGAATAAATGGAATAATTCCTGCAAGTCCATCAAGGAATCTGTTTCGTTTTGTAATTCTACAAACTTTTCCAGTTACTCTGTCCCTGTTGTTTGCGTAATGAGTTCCAACCGAAATGAAAAATTTGAATAATTTATATGTAATTCCACCTTTCTTTTTCATTACCTGATTAACACCTTTGGCAAGAGCTTCCCATAATCTAGGAACACCAAAAATCCAGTTTGGTTTAATTACATTCATATCGTTTAACATTACAGATGCAACTGGTTTTGAATATGCAAGTCCTGAACCTCCTATTAAAACAATATATTGAGCAATACGTTCAAATACATGCCATACAGGAAGAACTGAAAGCCACATTTCTCCAGCTTTTGTTGGAAGGAATGTTTCTACATTGCCGGCTTCTGAAATATAATTACCATGAGTAAGCATTACTCCTTTTGGAGTTCCAGTTGTTCCGGAAGTAAAAATCATTGTAACAATATCATCAGGAGTAACATTATCAATATCATTTTCGATTTCAGCTTTTTTTGCGGCTTTGTCACTTTCGTAAATTTCGTGACCAGTTTTCATAAGATCTGCAAAACTGATGATTTTAAGACCAGTTTTATTTAAATCTTCCATTTCATCTTCAGGAATAGGATCAAATACAATGGCAGTTTTTAAAAGAGGAACTTCTGAAATATTTTCTGTAATTTTTCTTAATTGTTTTGCATTTTCAAAAATACCAACTTCACAATCAGCAAAAGATATAATGAATCTAAGTTCTTTTCCTAAAGAATCACAACCTCTTGGAACATCAGCTGCACCAAGACAAAGCAGGGCATAATCACAAATAAGCCATTCTCTTCTGTTATCAGATATAAGGGCAACATGGGAACCTTTTTTAATACCAAGTGTTTTATATGCCAGTGCCAGTTCAATTACTCTTTCATAAACTTCAGCAAATGTGAAATATTCAAATATTCCATCTTTGTTTTTAGAAGCCTGCATAGTATAACCGGCAAATTTAGCACATCTTTCTTTAATCAATTTTGAAAGTGTATCTGGAAGTGATTTGTCTACAGGAAATTTTTCTTTTTTCATTATAACCTCTTAAAAATGACAATAACACTAAAAATGTCATACTGTCAATTAATAAATAAGAGATTTTAAAATTTTTTCTTGCCAATAACAGTTTTTTTTATTAATTTATTCTATAGTATAAAATAACATAATTTTTTTAAGAGGATAGATATGGCAAAACAGTTATTGTTTAGTGAAGATGCCCGCAAAAAACTTTT
Source organism: Treponema sp. (assembly GCA_024402635.1). Lineage (GTDB taxonomy): Bacteria > Spirochaetota > Spirochaetia > Treponematales > Treponemataceae > Treponema_D. The sequence continues at coordinate 38,453 of JAKSTJ010000002.1, forward strand.
AAGCGGCGTAGAACAGATTTCTAAAGCAGTAAAAACAACTTTAGGACCTTGTGGTCGCATGGTTATGATGGATAAAAAATATGGTTCACCAGTTATTACAAAAGATGGTGTTTCAGTTGCTAAAGAAATTGAACTTGCAGATCCATATGAAAATATGGGTGCTCAATTTGTTCGTGAAGTTGCTTCTAAAACAAATGATGATGCCGGTGATGGAACTACAACAGCAACAGTTCTTTCTTATGCTTTAGTTCGAGAAGGAATTAAATCAGTTGCAGCAGGAATGCGTCCTATTGAAATTAAACGCGGTATGGACAAAGCTGTAAAAATTGCTGTTGATGAAATTAAAAAGAATGCAAAACCTGTAAAAGGTGCTGATGATATTACAAATATTGCTACAATTTCTGCAAATAATGATCCTGAAATTGGTAAAATGCTTGCTGATGCTATCGAAAAGGTAGGAAAAGATGGTGTTATTACTGTAGAAGAATCTAAAAATATGGAAATGACTGTTGATACTGTAGAAGGTATGCAGTTTGACCGCGGTTATATTTCTTCATACTTTGTAACAGATCGTGAAAGAATGGAAGCATCTTACAACGACGCTTACGTTTTAATTTATGATAAAAAGATTTCTGCTATGAAGGATCTTCTTCCAATTCTTGAACAGGTTGCAAATGCTGGCCGTGCGTTAGTAATTATTTGTGAAGATGTTGATGGTGAAGCATTAACAACTTTAGTATTGAATACAATTCGCGGAACAATTAAATGTTGTGCTGTTAAAGCTCCTGGATTTGGTGACAGACGTAAGGATATGCTTCAGGATATCGCAATTTTAACTGGTGGTCAGGTTGTTTCAGAAGAAGTTGGACTTAAACTTGAATCTTGCGGACTTGAAGTTCTTGGTCAGGCAAAATCTATTAAAATTGACAAAGATAACACTACAATCGTTGGTGGTTCTGGTACTGCTAAAGATATTAAAGCTCGTGTTGAAGAAATCAAAACTGCTATTGAAAAATCAACATCATCTTATGATAAAGAACAGTTACAGAAACGTCTTGCTAAACTTGCAGGAGGAGTTGCTGTAATTAATGTTGGTGCAAATACAGAAACAGAAATGAAAGAAATGAAGTTCCGTGTAGAAGATACAATTGCTGCTACTCGTGCTGCTTTGGAAGAAGGAATTGTTTCAGGTGGTGGTATGGCACTTATTGAAGCTGGAAAAGCTTTGGCTGAAATTCCTGAAGATCTTTCTGAAGATGCAAAAGTTGGTTTCAAAATTGTTCGTCGTGCTTTGGAAGAACCAATTCGTCAGATTGCAGAAAATGCAGGTCTTGATGGTGCTGTTATTGCTGAACGTGCTAAAAACGAAAAGAAAGGTGTTGGTTTCAATGCTCGTACAAATGAATGGGTAAATATGCTTGAAGCAGGTATTATTGATCCTGCAAAAGTAACTTGTTCTGCATTAAAGAATGCTGCCTCTGTTGCAGGAACATTGCTTACAACAGAATGTGCAATTACAGATATTCCTGAGCCAAAAGCTCCAGCTGCTCCTGCCGCTGATCCAGGAATGATGTACTAATTTTTATTAGCAGTCGATAGTAAATTGTCGATTGCTAAAAAGGCGGAGCCAAGGGACGTTTGCGCTTAAACCCTTGACTTCGCTGAATTATTTTTTCAATTTATATTCCTGGTTTTTATAGGTACCTGCAAATATCAGCTTTGAAGGCATTAATATATATTTGTAAGTTATAATTTGTGAAAACACGTCATCATAAGCTTCTTTTCCTTCCGGATCCTTTTTAATAAGTTCATTGTAATCCAGAGAAACAAAAGAATTATCTTCCTGCAAAAATGGATATTTTAAAATCATAAAATTGATGGTTTCAGTTTCTTCATCAACAAGATATTTGTAATAGGTTGAAGGAGTGTAAATTGCATTTTCTGATTTTGTTGTAACTGTAAAACAGGCTGTACCATCATTACTGAATTCATAGGTTTCTGATTCTCCCCATTCATTTTCATTAACAAAAGTTTTTCCTGCAAACGGGTCTTTTTTTTCTTCAGTTTTATTGCATGCTGAAAATAAAAATAAAGAAGTAATAATTGTTAAAAATAAAAGTTTTTTCATGCCTTTAGTATATCACAAAAATATAATTAAAAACCCTTAGCATTCTTTATGGCATAATCATTTTTTTCTGATATAATAAATTCTGTATATATCAGTTATATTCTTTTTTACAAGGACGGTATTTCATGAAAAAAACAGTTTCTCATATATTATCAGCTGCTTTTGTTTTATTGCTGATTACTGGTTGCAGTTCAAAAAATCTTGAAGATGGAATGATAAAGATTGAAGGTGGCCAGTTTGTAATGGGGAACGATTCAATTAAACTTCCATGGGGTTTTTATAGCCACAAAGCTCATGATGTAACTCTTTCTGATTTTTACGTTGCTCCTTGTGAAGTTACACAGAAATCATTTGAACAGATAATGGGATATAATCCGAGCTTTTATTCTGGCGATGGAGAAAATAAAACTGCTGCAGCCGGTGAAATTCCAGAATTACGTCCTGTTGAAAAAGTAACCTGGTATGAAGCTATAGTTTATTGTAATAAATTAAGCGAAAAAATGGGTTTAACACCGGTTTATTCAAAAAGAATTTCTTCAGATGCAGAAGACTCATCAGACACAACTTCAAAAAACAAAGATTCTGATTATTCAAAAGATGTTTCTTTGTGGGGTGAATGTCCATCAGATAAAGGTCAAAACGACTGGAATGATATAAAGTGGGATCGAAAAGCAAACGGCTACAGATTATTAACAGAAGCTGAATGGGAATATGTATGTACTGGCGGTATGTTAAGTGAAAATTTCACTTCATCTGGATTCAATTTTTCAGATTCTGCTGTTACTAATCAATATTGCTGGAATGCAAATAACTCAAATCTTAGAACTCATCAAACTGGAATTTTAAGTCCAAATGAACTTGGTGTTTATGATATGGCTGGTAATGTTTGGGAATGGTGCTGGGATTGGTTTGATGAAGACTTTTATTCAACAGAAGCCGCATCTGAAAAAAATACAGCTGGTCCTGAAACTGGAGAATTCAGAACTTTAAGAGGTTCTACCTGGGATGATTCTGAAATAGAACTGGCGGCAATTGCAAGAGGTTCTGCTTCACCATATATTCCAAGCCGTCGTGGTGGATTCAGAGTAGCCCGAAATATTCATTAATCAGGTAAAAAAATGGTTGTTAATTTTTCAAATGGTTTTGTAATTGTTTTTCTTGCAGGAACTATAATTAGTTTTTTAATTAATCATTTTCTTGAATTTGTTGATTATAAATCACGAAAGGCTAATGGTGGAAAAATTCCTTCTGAATTAAAAGATATTCCTGAAATTTCGGATACATTTGATGAAGGAAAACTTAAAGAAATCTGTGATTATGAAAATGCAAAATATTTTGTATGGATATTTTCATCTTCCGTTAATTTTATTTTAACTCTCACTCTTGTTTTATTTGGATTTTATCCATTTGTGTTTAATCTGGTATTAGACTGGATTGGACTTCCTGTAACAGTAGGCACAAGCTTTTTAAGTTTTTTGCTTTTTATGATTTTAAGTTCAATACCTTCAACTCTGATTTCTATTCCTTTTGATTTATACAATGAATTTGTTCTGGAAAAGAAATTTGGTTTTAGTAAAATGACATTTAAATTATGGATTGCAGATCAAATAAAAGGTTTACTTTTATCTATGATTCTGATTGTATTGCTTACTTTAGTTGCATCTGTATTCTTTATAAAATTAAATACCAGCTGGTGGATTGTTCTTGCAATTACTTTGATTGGTTTTACATTCTTAATGCAGGTTATTTATCCAAAATTTATTGCTCCATTATTTAATAAATTTTCTCCCTTAGAAGATGGGGAACTTAAAGATAAAATCTCTGGAATACTTGAAAAAACTGGTTTTAAAAATGACGGTCTTTTTGTAATGGATGCATCCAAACGAAGCGGTCACAGTAATGCTTACTTTTCTGGATTCGGAAAATCTAAACGAATTGTATTATACGATACTCTTATAAACTCAATGACTGCTGATGAACTGACAGCGGTTTTAGGACATGAACTTGGACATTTTAAATTAAAACATATAACAAAACGACTTTTTATAACAATTCCTTTGGAATTTGTATTATTGTTTGTTTTGTATTTATTAGCTCATTGCGAATCTTTATATACAAGTTTTGGCTTTGCTGTAGATTCTGTTTCAATTAATTATTTTCAATTTATTGGTCTTTTTCTTGCTTTACAACTTTTTGAAAGTATTTCCGAAATTATCTCTCCTGTCACCAATTTATCTTCTCGTCGTCATGAATATCAGGCAGATAAGTTTGCAGCAGAATTATGTGGAACCAGTCAGCATTTAATTACAGGATTAATCAAATTAAACAGTGAAAATTTATCTGAATTATTTCCTCCTGCAATTTATGTATTCTGGAACTTTTCTCATCCAACCTTGGTACAAAGAGTTGCGGCTTTGAAGAATTATAAATAGAGGAAATAATGATTACATTAAAACAACTAGCAGAGAAATCAAATGTTTCAATTGCAACAGTGTCTAATATTATTAATGGAAAATCCAACGTATCTGAAGAAACAAAACAAAGGGTTTTTAAAATAATTGAACAAACCGGTTATGAACCTAATTTCATGGCCAGAGGTTTACGTGCAAATAAATCAAATACAATTGCAATTATTGTAGAAGATTTATGTGCTTTTCATACCCGTTATCTTGTTGAAGGTATAATGAGTCAATGTGAAGTCTTAGGTTATAGAGTTGTTATTGAAAATCTTCGTTATTATGAAAAATTTCCTACAGAACCAAAAACTCCTGCTGGTTTTAAGAAAACTTTGGAATCTGCTATTAATCAGATGATTGCAATTAGAGTTGATGCGATTATTTATGTTGCTGCATATTCCCGTGAAGATGATTATTTTCCTGATAAGGTTAGTGTGCCTGTTATAATTGCCTATGACTATAATCCAAAAATCTCCTCTGTTACTATTGATGATGTTACTGCAGCCTTTGAAATGACTGATTATCTTATAAATAAAGGATGCAGTTCAATTGCTATAATCAGTGGAATAGAAGGAAATATTCATTCAGTAAAACGAATTGAAGGATATAAACTGGCTCTGAAAAAGCATAATTTGAGTTTTAATGATGAAATTGTAATAAATGGTGACTGGAATAGAGTTGGAGGCTATGAAGCTTGTAAAAAACTTTCTCCAGATTTTTTTGAAAATAAACAAAATGCTATTTTCTGTTTTAATGATGAAATGGCAGCTGGGGTTTATGATTTTCTTTCTGAAAAAAAACTTGTTCCTGGTAAAGATATTTCTGTAACAGGTTTTGATAATCAGGAATTCTCAACTTATATGCAGCCAAAATTAACAACAATGGAAATTCCTTTAAAAGAAATTGGTATGCAGGCAGCAGAACAGGCAGTTAAAAAAATAAACGGCACAGAAGATTCAATTAAATTCTTGAATATTCCATGCCGCCTGATCAAACGTGAATCAGATTAATTCTGCTTTAATTAGAAAACTTTAGCATCTTTAAATTTGATTGATGTCTGATAGTCTTCGTCTGTCCAATCTGGATTGATTGTAAGAACTAAATCAGCAGAAAGAGATAAGTCTTTCTTGAATTCGTAAGCACGTGATGTAGCAGGACAATAGAATGTGATTTTAGCTCCGTCAAGACCTACAGAAATGTTGTAATTCTGTACTTTATCCTTTTTGAAAACCCAGATTGTGTTGTGAGTTTTAGCATCTTTAAGAGTGATGTTTCCATCAGCTTTGATAACCCATTCTGCATTGTACTTAGAATCTACCCAAGTTCCTGTTGGGAATGCGCTGTCATCAGCAAAGAGTCCTGCAACCATTACAGCTGCAACAAAAAGAACTGCGAATAATTTTTTCATTTATCTTCTCCTTAAAAAAATTATACTTTAAATATAACCGAAAAAACTATCATTTGCAAACTATTTATCTTTTTTTTTCTTGCTTTTTGTAAAGTTTGCAGCTGCTTTTGTAACATTTGTTTTCATATCATACAGATATCGTTTGATTTTCTGACTTGCAGTTTTTTCAAAGCTTTCAACTTTTTGAACTTTACTAATCTTGGAGTTTTTGTTTATTTTACTGTTTACAAAGAACTGGATTTCTCCAAGAATAACTTCTTTTTGATAAGATATTTCTTTTGCAAAATTTTCACCCATTTCGGCAAAATTAGGCATTTTTATTTTTGAACGCTGTTCTGCTTCATTTTCAAGTTTTTCTTCATCAAGCTGGACTAAAGCAACAAGACCGTTATCATCTTCAACAACAAGAGATTCCGAAACTAAAGGATGCTGATTCAAAACAAATTCAATATCTTCCGGATAGATGTTTTCTCCATTTGGTCCAAGAATCATGTTTTTACATCTTCCTTTCAGACTTAATCGAACCATTCCCTTGATTTTTTCCAAAGTTCCCAAATCACCGGTTTTAAAATATCCTGGCCCACAAGAATCTTCTTCTGTTGTAAAAGCCTGTTTTGTTAATTCTGGATCTTTGTAATAACCTTTCATAACATTTGGACCTTTTGCAACAATTTCACCAACTCCAGTTTCAGGATTTGGATTTGCAATCTGAACGTCTACTCCAGGTACAACTGGTCCTAAAACTCCAGGAATTGTAATTTTTGTTCCACTTCCTGCAAGTAAAGGAGCTGTTTCTGTAAGTCCATAACCAATTGCATATGGGAACTTTGCTTCTCTCATGAATTTTTCAACATCAGGATCAACTTTTGAACCACCAATGCCAAAGAATATTAAATGACCGCCAAAAGTTTTTTTAAGTTGTTTTCCTGCAACTCGATTTAAGATTTTTCTGAACATTGGAATTTTATACAAAGTTCTTGTGAAATTACTTTTCTGAAATGTAGGTAAAACTTTACTTTTGTATATTTTTTCCATTACAAGAGGAACAGAAAGAACAATTGTAGGTTCAACAATCTTGAATGCTGGAAGCAGTGCACTTACTACAGGAGGTTTTCCTAAATAATAAACACAAGCACCATTCAGGAACTGCATTAAAAATCCAATTGTAAATTCGTAAACGTGAGAAATTGGAAGGAAAGATAAAACTCTATCCATTTTATTTACACGATGTACAGATTGTCCTCCAATAGCATTCCAAATCAAAGATTTATGGCTTAGTTCTACACCTTTAGAACGACCAGTTGTTCCTGAAGTGTAAATAATTGATGCTGTATCATCTTCTTCAACTTCAATAGCTTCAATTTTCTCAGGATCTTCAGTAACTGTTCCTTTTATGATTGAAAAATCATCCATTTTTACGATCAAAGCTGGAAGTTCGTTTTCAATAGATTTTATTTTTTCGTAAAGTTTTTCTTCAACAATCAGAGCGTCTACTTCACAATGAGTTAGAATTGATGAGATTTCTATAGTTGAAAAATCTGGAAGTAAAGGCACTGCAATCATTTTCTGATTTACAATTGCAAAATAGGAAATACCCCATTCTGGTCTTCCTGTGCCTAAGAGAGCTATTTTAGATTTTGGTTTAAGTCCTAAAGAAAAAAGTAATTTGCTGACTTGAATAACTTTTTGATTTACTTCTTCATAGGTGATTGGAGTTTTTCCTACTAAGGCTAGGGCAGGACGATTACCGAATTTTTTTACACTATTGTTTAAAAGGGCTGGAAATGTATACTTTCCAAGATTTTCAATTGTTTCCATTATTTAAATATAAATAGAAAAAATGAATTTGTCATTAAAAAAAAATTAAAACTTTAGTCATTCCATAAATACTGTTTATGCAGTTCATAGAAGAAGAAATAAGAACCAAGGCTTAAAAATATAATTCCAATAATTAATTGAAGAAGATTTGTTGTATTAAAATTGAATGTGATTCCAATTGCTGTTAGTGAATATCCAATGGTTGTTTTCTGATTTTGCAATCTTTTTTTGTTTTTTATAAACATAATTACAATTCCCGAAACAATAGAAATCAAACATACAATATTAAGGAGTGAAGAATATCCGTAGTCTATTCCAAAATTTGGCATTGTATGAACTGTATTAAGAGGGATTATTTCTGCAAAGAAGATACATAAAATCAAAAGTAAAAAAACATTTCTGTCAGAATCCTGTTTTTGTTCAATAACCGGCATCATGGCAATAAATAAAAGGGCAATTGGATAAAGAATTTTTGAAAATAAAATAATATTTCCACAAGCCATCAAAAATTGAGAAAATGTTCCTGCAATATTAAACAGTACAATAAAAACTCTGGAACAATTAGCAAGACAAGCTATTAGATATAAACATACATAAATTGCTTCAGCGGCAGGAGTGTTTTCGAAACTTCTATACAAAATGTATGATACACAGCTGACATAGAAATTCAGAAAAAATAAACTGATTAAAACGCAATAAGGATTGTATCTTATGAGTATGAAAGCTTGTTTAATATATTGATTGAAATAATCAAAATTTAATGAATGATTAATCAGAGAAAAAATCAGAATAGCTTGGGTTAAAAAAAATAAAACTGTTGAAAAAATAAATAAAGCTTTAATAAATCTATTTCTTGTTCTGATAGTCATAATAAAATATTAACCTTGTAAGAAATATTAGTAAAGACTAAAAAAAAATATTCCGATGATAAAATGATAGAAAAATTATTTTTGTAAGTAATTATTTTTTTACCTTACTAATTTGGAGGAAAAAATGAAAAAGATATTAGCAGCCTGTGGTGGACTTTTGATTTTTACAGCAGGTCTTTTTGCAGGAGATGTTGCATCATTTGTTGATAAAGGTTTCTCTGAAGATGGAAAAACTTATGTATTTGCACAATACGGAAGAACAGATAAAAAATACCAGGGATGGGCAGAAATCTATCAGGTAAATATTGAAAAAAATGCTTATGTCCCAGGTGGAGTTTTCCGTACAAAACCAAGTGCAGTTACTGCCGATAAACATGGAATTTCAGTTTTTGAAGCATTGGAAGCAAAAAGTTTTTATTATTTTAAAAATTTAAAACTTCAGAAAGCAGATCCTGATCATGTTTTATACATTTGTGATGAGCCTGGCAAATCTGGAACTGATACAATTGAATTTACAGATTTTAGAAATTCGAATGTAGAAAATCCAACAATGTTCCATGTTCAGTTGGTTCCAACTGTAATCGGAAAAGGGAAGAAAATAAAATCTTCTTTCTATATCAATGTAGAAAAACGTGACGGTCAGGGAAATGTTATTTCGTCTTATAAAGTTGGTTCTCCAGATATTACAAGAGATGGTATAAGCGGTTATAAGATTGAACGTATCATGTGTGATAATTCTGAAAAAAACTTTATTTTTGTAGTTGAAAAGATTATGGAAGATGATGCTGGTGTTTCTGTTCGCTACATGGTTGAAGCTGCAGAAATAAAATAAAAAAAAATTTGAAAAATTTTAAAAAAAACTTCCGTTTTTAAATAACTAAAAACTATATTATTAATAAAAAGCTGTTTGGATTTTCCATGCAGCTTTTTTTTATATCCCTATAGAGATTTCTTTTATGAGGGGTGTTAAATGCTAAAAAGTAAATTATTAAAATCGGTTTTTATTGTTCTTCAGACAATGATTATCACAGGCGTTTCAATATGTTCTATTGCAAATGTTGCCTGCAGTATTTCTACTGAAGGTATTAAACTTTTGCAAGGTGATTATGAATCTCCTGTTCTTAAGCGTTTTTCTGTTGAAAATTCGAAAACATTGGGGTTTGTGTTTTCTGAAAAGGTGAGTTTTTCTAATTGTAGTATTTCTACAGTAGAAGATGAGAATTCGAATCCATTAACTAGAATTAAAGATGTTTCTATTCAATCCATCGAGGAGGTAAACTCTGAGGATAATGAATCGAACTTTAAGGTTGTTATTGATTCGGATATGGTTGTTGGAAGAAATTATATTTTTTACGGTGTAATAACTGATGAAAAAGGTAATTCTTTAACTTTGGAAGTTCCTTTTAAGGGATTTAATTCAAGAATTGCAGAAATTGTTATGACAGAAATACAATCTGCTTCTGTAGGAAGTCAAACAAAAAATGAAAAAGAATTAGGGATTTATCGAAATGAATATGTAGAGTTTTTATGTATGAAGTCAGGAAATCTTTCTGGACTTGAATTGATTAGTGGATATGATGGAGAAGAAAAGAAATATGTTTTTCCTTCTGTGGAAGTTAAGCGTAATGATATAATTGTTGTGCATTTAAGAAATCGTGGTTGTGGGTGTATAAACGAAATTGGGTCTAACTTAAACGAAGCTTATTCTTCTTATACTAATCCAAAAGTAAGAGATTTATGGTCAAGTGAAGAGGGAACTGTCTTAGGCAATAAGACTGATGTAATTGTTTTGAGAAATCAGTTTGATGGTAGCATAAAAGATGCTGTTTTCTATAGAGATAGCAATGTCGAATCCTGGTCCAAAGATATGGAAAGATTAGCAATGCTAGCCAGTGAATATGGAATGTATGAATCATATGAACCAGATTTCGCTAGCATTACAGATGGTCTGACAGATACAAAAACTATATCGCGTAAGGATAATGGTATAATATCTACCTATATACTAAATGGATTGAATTGTGGTCGTCCTAAAACAGATTCAGAAACCTGGATTGTAACAACAGCAACACCTGGAGAACTTTAAAAACCTGAGTCAGAACTTTTAAAAAAAGGTTCTGACTCTTTTTTTAGATTTGTTATGTTTAATAATTTTTTTAATTATGTTAAACTTTCTTCATGGTAGAATTATTAGCTCCTGCGGGAAATATAGAATCATTAGAAGCTGCAATTGGTGAAGGTGCAGATGCTGTTTATTTAGGTTTAAAAAGTTTTAATGCACGTTTAAGAACAACAAATTTTGCATGGAATCAATTCGAAGCTGCTGTAGAATCATTACATCGTCAAAATAAAAAGATTTATGTTACTGTAAATACTGTTTGTGAAGAAAGAGAAACCGAACGTCTTTATAGATTCTTGTCATATTTAAATGAAGTTAGACCAGATGGACTTATTGTTCAAGATTATGCAGTTATGAGAATGGCACAGGAATTTTTCCCAGAACTAGAACTTCATGCTTCAACACAAATGAATGTTGAAAGTAGTAATGCTGTAAAATTACTGCAAAGTAATGGTATAAAACGAATGGTTCTTGCTAGAGAATTAGGGCTTTCTGAAATTAAAAAAATAAAAGAGGAAACAAAAGCTGAACTTGAAGTATTTGTTCATGGCGCTTTATGTGTAAGTGAATCAGGACTTTGTTTATTTTCTAGTTTTCTTGGTGGAAAATCAGCCAATAGGGGAATGTGTACTCAAGCTTGTCGTAGATTTTACACTGCTGAAGTTCCTGGTGGAATAAAACAAGGTTATTATTTTTCTCCATGTGATTTGGAATTGATTGATCAGATACCAGATTTAATTGATGCTGGAGTTGATTCGTTTAAAATTGAAGGTCGTATGAAGTCTGCTGAATATGTTGGAAGTGTTGTTTCAGCATATAGATATGTTATTGATCATTATAAAGAAGATAGAAAAGGTTCAATTGCTGCTGGAAAAAGAATGTTAGCATCAGATTTTGCTAGAACAAAAACATCTTATTGGTATGGTTTTAAAGATTTGGATGATGGTGTTAATAATGCTGCAGGTAAAATCTTAAATCCAGATCAGGCAGGTGGAACTGGAATTTATTTAGGTAAAATTGCAGGTACAAAACCTGCTGAAAAAGAATTAATTGAAGCTATCCGTCAATCTGCAAATCCTGATACACCTCCTGAACAATTACGAATTCAAATGGCTTATCTAAAAGGTGGTAGTTATGAGCCTGATCCTGGCGATTCAATTCGTTTGCACAAAAAAGATGATACAGGTCGTGTAAGTCATAAAATCAGATCTGTAGAAATTGATGATAAAGCAGAAAAACGTTGGATTGATATTCCTGGAGGATTTTCTACAGGAGATGAAGTTTATCTCTTACAAATAAAGTCTGGATCAAAAAGATATCCTCGAGTTCTTCCTTCTGATATTGGTCGTTACAGAAAACAGCCAAAAGATGAGATACTTCCAATTCTTGATGTTACACCGGTTGCGGCAAAAGAATTATCATATTTCCCTGATGGAGTTTATGTTCAGGTTTCTTCAATTTCAGATGTATTCGCGGTTCAAGGATTAAATCCTGTTAGATTAATTTTGGAATACAATTCTGAAACTTCATATGATTTGTTGAATCATAAAACAGTATTGCCATTTTCTAAAAAACAAATATATATTTCACTTGATCCTTTCTGTTCTGCTGCGCAAGAAGATCAGTTATCTGTTGAATTAAATAAACTTATTGAAGATGGATATACTCAGTTTGTTGTAAATAATATTGCTCACATTCAAATGTTAAAAGGTAAAGCAAAAATGATTGCCGGTCCTTATTTGTATACATTTAATCGCTGGGCTGTTTCTTGGCTTGAGAATCAGGATATAGGCGCTTTTGTAATGCCTTATGAAAATTCAAGAAGAAATCTGGAACAAACTTATGATCAGAATGTTCGTTCAAGAGTTCTTGTTCCTGTTTTTGCATATCCTGCTCTATTCAGAATGAGATTTAAACTTCCTGAAGATTATGATTTTACATATTTTGAAGATAAAGAAGGTTCTGTTTTTAAAGTAAACTCTACAAAAGATGGTTCATTTGTAATGCCAGAAAGTCCTTTTTCTATTTTAGATAAAGTATCTTATATTAAAAATTCAGGCTTTAAAAAACTTTTAATTGATTTTTCAAAAACAAAAGTTAATCGAAGTCAAATAAAAGCTATTTCGACTTCTTTATTAAAAGGAATTGCTCTTCCTGAAGTATCAAGATTTAACTGGAAAGATGGTTTTTACAATCCTCAGCAAATTGAAGAATACAAAGCGGCTGCAGAGAGAGCTGCGACTAGAACTTCAGAAAATCAAGGTAAAAGAAAGCCTAATCGCAGCAAAAAATTCAGGAGGTAAAAAAGAGAATGCGATAAATCCTGGATTTTCTATAAAGCCAGAATTTGATTTGACTCAAATTCTGGCAAACAGGAGCTGCCTGTTTAGAATGCTACTGCTTCTGGAACAGCTGTTTTTACTGTAGTTTTAGCTGTAGAATTTTTACTTTCAGTAGACTTTGCAGAGTTTTCTGTTTCATGGAAAACCGGTTTGAACTCAACATGTTCAGAAACCACAAAAACTTTGTTATGAGATTTTCCCTCATTGTCTTTCCATCGATTTTGTTTTAGTCTTCCAACAACTCGCACCGCACGACCTTTAGCTCCATTGTCTTTACAGATTTCCGCTAATTTACCGTAGCTCTCTACATCAAAAAACGAAACTTCCTCCCCTGATTCACCATTTTCTTTTTTTACAAAACGATTCACTGCGAGAGTAAATTTACATACTTTAAAACCATCTGCTGGTTCCGAGATTTCGGCTTGTCTTACAACATTGCCTTCTAGAATAATAGAATTTAACTGGTTCATAACAACCCCTGTTTAAGCAAAATTACAAAATGTCCGGCCGGAACATTTAATGAAGCACTACAACGTCTTCATATAGTAATATGCTTTGAGTTGTTTATTTCGGACCAAATTTTTGAAAAAAAATTGAAAAAAAATTATTTTTTCTTTGAATTGCTGACGAGTCGGAGAATATAAAGCTGAACATATTCCTGTAAAGCTTTTTGCTCTCCAATTTTCTGCATATTAGGAGTTTTTACTAATGTTTCTGCAAGATTTATTACACGTTCTCTTGTGAAGGAAACTGCTGATAAAGTTCTTACAACTCTTCTTGTGTAATCACGGATTAATGAGTTTACATCTTCTGTTAGCTGGAAATTTGCTTCCTTTGTAATCATTTTATTCCATTGCTTATTCAGATAGTTTAATTCACGGTCAATTGTGGAACCTTCTGGAATAAAATCATCTGTAAGTATAATGGCTTGTTCTGCAAGAGCTTCGGCTTTAGAATAACTTTTTTTAGCATCTTCGTTGTTTTCTTCAAAAGGATTTTTAGTTTCTTCAACAACTTCCGAAGATTTTTGTTTATTTTTCTTGTTTGAACGGAATAAAGAAATTATCCATGAAATGATTGGAATTGTATAAAGAACAGGTAGATTCATTTTTGCTTTATTCATAACCTGATCTGAAGTTAAAATCAATAATTCGCTGTAAGGTTTTAATTTTCCATTTTCAAAAAGTGTATAACTGCTCATGTTGTCATCAATGTCAGATTTTTCAAGAGCCATTAATGACATGAATGTTGCGTTTAGCAATGCATATAATACTGGAGAACTGATTTCAACCTGTTTTGCAAGACTTTCTTCAAATTTATTTTTATCAGTCATTTCTGGTAATTTTTCATAATTCAAAAGTGATTCATACCATCTTTTTACTAATTCTGCTTCAATACAATCATGTGCTTCGTTACACAATCTTACTACAAGAGAAAGAACCTTCTTTTTATAAACATAATATCTTGTACCAGAGGCAACTTTAAAAACCAGAAGAGTAGGTAAGACATTCTGTTCTTCTTTTGTTTTAGTCTGAAGAAAGTTCTTTAAATCATCTTCAGTAAATTGACCATATAAAAGTTTTCCATTTTTATCATGAAATTTTAAAATCTGATTCATGGAGAAGAAGTATGGACTTTGATTTAATTGAGATTCCAGTTCTTTTAAGGCTTCTTCACGTCGTTTGTTTGTGTTAAATTTCTGTTTTAAATAAGTGTTATAAATTTCAGAAATTTGAATAGCCTGTAAAACATTTGTATCTTCGCCAGTTCTATCCTGAATTTTTTCAAAATCCTGTCGAATGAAATAGCACAACTGATTCCAGAGATAATAATCATCACCTTCAGAAACGTCCATATAACTGTTTGTTGCCTGATCAATAAAATGAGTAAAGAAATTTTTTATGGTAATTTCTTTCTGAGGATTTGAACTTCTTAATTTTTTTAAGAAATAATCGTGATATTCATCTTTTTTTAGTAATTTTCTGATTTTTTTCTGAGATGTTTCAATCAAAACTTTAATTGGAACACATGCAGGAACAAGTAAACCTGGTAAATCATGAGTAAAAACCAGTTCATACAAAACTGATGATTTTGTATTTTGATTTTCAATGTTCCCGATAATATACTGTTCTGCCTGTTTTTTTTCTAAAACATAAGTTGGAAATTTTTTTGGAAGGTCAGATTCAACCGGATAGGCTATGGCTTCATTTTTTAATATTTCATTGTACTGATTTAAGAATTTCTGTGTGAAATAGGAAACAGAAACAATCATTTTTTTGTTTCCATTTGGAATTGTGGCTGCTAAATGTTTTGCTTCAAGACCTGTTAATTCCGCAGTAACTGTATTTGTTGGATCACCTAAATACTTTACTAAATCTGCCTGTTCTTCTACATGATGTTCTGCATATTTTTTAATATATGCACAGAATTCTCTTAAATCGATAAACGGAGATTTTTGTTTTTCTGCATAAAATCTTAATATTGAACTTAAATTTGAAGATGTAGCCATGCAAATATTTTACTATATAAATGTTCAAAAATCTATAACGAATAATAAATATATCTTTAGGATGTAAGACAAACTCTAATGACGGTGAACTCCAGTCTTAAATTTTTGACTGTTTTGATTTGGCTTTATATAGTACGCCAATAATTATTCCTGCTATTAAAACACCAAGACAGATGCCGGCATATACAACTGCAAGAATATAATAACCTAAAAAATCGTAGTGGGAAACTTCAGAAAGAAGGTAATCTTGAGTATTTGCATTAATCAGCGTAAAAACAAAACAGGTTGCATAATAAACAAAAATCCCTGCAAGGATTGTATATAATACAACAACAAATGCTTTTATTTTCGAGAACATAATTTTAACACCTCTCTGCTGCCGTTATTGTAAAAGAATATATCTTTTGCATGTGAAAAATCCTTGTCTGTTGTTATACAATCAAATTCCTTAAGTGATTTTAGTAGTTTTTTTGGAGTATAAACAATGGTCTGAGTTTTCATCTTAAAGTCATCATCTACAATTTTATTCCATAAGTGAATAGACCAGTAACTGCAATTCTTGATGGAAGTCCATTTGTTATTATTATCTATATAATTTTCAATAACCGAAAGTTCTTCTTCATCAATATTTATACTTAATGACTGACATCCAGAATAACGGCCATTTTCTTTAATAAAGTTAGGTTCCAGATTAAAGTAAACTCCTTTATGAGCACTAATAGCCCAAACGGAAAAAGTCAGAGTTTCATTGTTCTTTATTTCATAATCTTTTAAATAAATGGAATGTCCTGAATAATTATCAAGAGAAAGCCAGGTGTGACCAAGACATTTTACAAAAGGTTTAGTTTCATTTACTCCATCAAAAGTTGTAATTGAAAAAACAATACCTTTATCCATATAGGGAAGATGTTTCTCATTTGTATGATAGCTGTTAAAATCAATGAACAGACATAAAATCCCTGTTGAAATAAGAATTAAAATCCCTGTAAAAAATAATTTTTTCATAACTTTTAAATAAGTATAAAATTACATGTTATGTTTGTCCATCTTTAAGTTAATTAATATGCAAAATCAAGCATGTTCAATAAGCAGTTTTTTTATTTGGATTTTTCTTGATTTTCTTGAAATTAACCGGTCTTATGAATAAAATAAACTTATGATAACTTCAACAAGAATGAATAACCTTCACCCATATGTTCCGGGTGAACAGCCAAAAGACAGAGTTTATATTAAACTTAATGCAAATGAAAATCCTTATGCGCCAGCTCCATCAGTTCAGAAAGCGGTAACTGATTTTGTTCAGAGTCATCCAGAAAAAATGGGTCTTTATCCTGATCCTGATTCAAACGAACTTCATGCCGCAATTGCAGATATGCTGAATAAAACAGGTGGTGTTCTTTGTCGTGCAAAAGTTGATGGTGATAAAGTTACTCCTTCTGAACAGGATAAAATTCCTTTTACCGTAACTCCTGAAATGATTTACAGCGGTAATGGATCTGATGAAGTTTTATCTTTTGTTTTCTATGCGTTTTTTGATTCTTCAACAAAATTTGTAATGCCAGAATTTACATATAGTTTTTATCCGGTTTATGCAGGTTTTTATAATATTCCAATGGATAATGTACCATTAAATTCAGACTGGTCATTAGATAAAGATGAAATGTTAAAAAGAGCAGCTGCTAATCGTGGTGGAATTATTTTTGCAAATCCAAATGCTCCAACTGGCATTGGTTTAAAACGTGAAGAAGTTCGTCAAATGCTTTTAAAGGCAAGTAAAGATGAAATTTTTATTGTTGATGAAGCTTATGTTGATTTTGGCGGAGAATCTTGTATTCCATTATTAAATGAATTTAAAAATCTTGTGATTGTTCGAACTTTCTCAAAAAGTTTGTGTGGTGCAGGAATGCGTCTTGGATATATAGTTGCAAATCCAGAACTTGTAAATATTGTTACAACTGTTAAAAATAGTGTAAATCATTTCCCAATTGATGCAATTGCTCAGGTTGCCGGTAATGCTGCCTGTAAGAATCCTGCATATTATGTTGAAACTTCAAAAAAAGTTGCAGAAGAACGGGATAAATTTTACATCTTCTTAAAAGAAAAAGGTTTTTATGTAATTGAAAGTCAGACTAATTTCCTTTTTGCAAGAAAAGATGGAATTTCTGGTGACGAATTATACAGAAAAATAAAAGCTGAAGGTTTATTAATCCGACATTTTTCAACATCAGGAATTGAAGATTTTGTGCGAATTACAATTGGTACAAAAGAACAGATGAATGAATTAAGAAAAGCTTTTGAAAAAGTTTTAGCCGAATAAATTAGAGAAGAGTAGAATAAAACAGGTGGAAAATACAGTTTTTTATGGGAGAAAATAAATGAAATTATTAGTAATAAGTGATTTACACGCAGCAAATCAGATTTTAGATAAAATGGATGAACAGTTTTCAAAAGCTGATGGAGTCCTTTTTGCCGGTGATTTTGCAGAATGTTTTAAGCCTGAAACAGGAAAAGCTGCATTAGATAAATTATGTTTAAAACACGATACAATTTTTGCAGTTTTAGGAAATTGTGATAATGAAGATTTTATGGAAGAACTGGAAGCTCGTGACATCTGTGTTGAAAATACTCTGGTTTTTCATGAAGGACTTGCTGTTGCAGGTGCTGGTGGCGGAACAATTTTTACAGGTAAAACAGAATTTGAACGAACTGAAGAAGATATTCTTTCTGATTTTAATATTATAAATACTTCGGTTGAACAGACTGGAGATAAGTCTTTATGGCAAAATCTGGTTTTAATCAGTCATAATCCTCCTAAAGATACAAAATGTGATGCTGTTAATGCGGAACTTCATGCAGGAAGTCAGATGTTCACAGATTTTATTAAAGAAAATCAGCCATTAGCAGTAATTTGCGGACATATTCACGAAGGTTGTGGAATTGATAAAATTGGAAATACAACTGTAATCAATCCAGGTAGTCTTGCAGAAGGAAAATATGCATGGCTTAATCTTTCAAAAGAAAATGACAGCTGGGAAATTGATTCTACAGAACTTTGTAACTTGTAGATTGTAATTTCCTTTATAAAGAGAGGTGATTTTATGAAAATAGTTCAGAAATTTTTAATTACATCATTAATTTGTGTTTCAATGCCTCTCTTTGCACAGGAATCTTTTAATAATATTAGTCTTGTAACATTTAAAACAAAACTTTCGTACACAATTGGCGAAGATTGCCAATCTTTTACTGCAAAGCGTGATTTAAAACCTTTTTCTATAAATAAATACGAAACTTCTTACGATTTATGGTATCAGATAAGAACAAAAGCTGAAGAAATGGGATATTATTTTGCTCATCCAGGGCAGGCTGGTTCTCGAGGAAGAAGAGCTGCTGCTCCTACAGATGAAAATCGATATCAGCCGGTAACAATGATTTCCTGGTATGATGCTATTGTTTGGTGTAATGCTTTAAGCGAAATAAAAGGAAGAGTTCCTTGTTATACATATAATGGTGAAGTTATTCGTGATTCATCAGATACAGCTGCCTGTGATTTATGTGTATGTAACTGGGAATCAAATGGTTTTAGACTTCCTTCTGAAAGTGAATGGGAATATGCTGCCCGAAGAACAAAAAAAGGTTTTCAGCCAGGAGATATGGTTAGCGGTCAAAAAACTCACAGTGAAGAAGAAGCTTTACTCTATGCCTGGACTACAGATAATACAAACTCTACAAGAATAATTGGTACAGCAGGTTCTCCAATTCTTCCAGATGAAACTGCTCCTGTTACAGGTAATGCTAACGGTGCTGGAATTTATGATATGACTGGAAATGTTATGGAGTATTGCTGGGACTGGTTTGCAGAGTATTCTGATAATGAAACTTACGGACCTGAAATTGGATATCATCGAATAAGTCGTGGTGGCAGCTGGTCAAAGTATACATTGTTTAATTATACCGGCGACCGTTACTACTACGACCCAAACGAATATTATAACTATATGGGCTTTAGAATTGCCTGTACCTCTCAATAGCTATTTAGAAAGTCTTCTTTCCTGCCTTCTGATTTTTTTAGTTTCACTGCGGATTGTTCTCTTTTGTTTTCTGGTCATAGTACGACCCTTTTTGAGAGCTTTAACTTTCTTTCCATCACCCCAGTTTAACAGCCAGGTACAAATGAATACAGAAACAATACAAATTCCTGTAGCAATAATAACTGGAATATAACCAGGTAATGTTTCAAATGGAAGCTTAAAGTTCATACCAAAGAAACTTGTTACAAAAGTTGGAGCCATCATTACAAGGTTTATGATTGCCAGTTTTTTCATAACAACGTTCAGGTTGTTTGAGATTACAGAAGAATAAGCGTCCATTACACCAAAAAGAATGTTTGAATAAGTGTCGGCCATTTCAATTGCTTGGCGGTTGTCAATTTTTACACCTTCTACAAAATCAATAT
Source organism: Treponema sp. (assembly GCA_024402635.1). GTDB lineage: Bacteria > Spirochaetota > Spirochaetia > Treponematales > Treponemataceae > Treponema_D. The sequence goes on from JAKSTJ010000002.1 coordinate 58,555, forward strand.
CTTCTTCGTCAAATTTAATAAGACGGGTTGTTCTCATTTTTTCAAGCAAAAGTGAATTTGATTTAAGAGAAGTTGTAAAATAAACCAGAGATTTTTCAAGACCAAGCAACTGCATGATTTCCTGGTTCTCAATTTCCATATTCATTTCATTTTGAATACTGGTTGCCCGTCTGTTGATTTCCTTAAGATAACGAAGGAAATTCAAGTTTGCACGATTTAAAATCTGAACAATGAAGGAAGGAAAGTCTGTAAGGCGAACATTTTTAATACGGTTTGCACCAAAGTCTTTTAAAACTTCACTGTCTGTCCAGCAGATAGTTATAATTGTTTTACCTTTAATGATAATACCAACTGGTACTGTAGAATATTGAACTTCTGCATTTGGATCATAAACTGGAACTCGGACAATAGTTAAAATATATCCTTCGCCATCTTCCAGTCGGGAAAGTTCATCTGGGTCAAGAACATCGAGAATATGGTCTGGATCAATATCGTAAAAACTTTGAAGTTCAGTTGTTTCGTCGCGAGTAACATTTCTTGCATCTATCCATAAAGGTAATGCTTCATCAATATCGTCATGTTTTGTTTTTGAGAAATTTCCATCAATCTGCTGCCAGTATGTAATCATTTTATTTGCTCCATAATAATTTTTTTGAGCCTTCTGTAAAATGAAACTGAAATAAAGGGGAAATATATAGAATCAGATTAAAAAGTATACAGGAGGCTATTATTTGAAATTAAGCTGTATATGGGATACCCGGAACTACCGCTGTCCATGAGACGCCTCCTTTAAAAAGATACATTCATTTTATTAGAAGTCTAAATAAAAAACAAGGTTTAAAATAAACAGCTAAGATATCGCTGTTTATTTTAACTTGAGTTTTTAGAAAAACTCTGCTTATTGAACATGTTCGCTTTCGCGAACGAATTGTAAATCCTCAGTTGTTGAAACAACTTGCGGTTTACAATTTTAAGGAATTTTATGCTCTTTCAGATAATTCTTCCCAGCGTGCATATTTAACTTCAAGAAGATCTGCAATTTCTTTGTATCGGTTTGCAGCTTTTTGTTGAATTGCAAAATCTGAAGAACCTAAATCAGCTTCCAGTTTTTTTTGTTCAGATTCTAATTCTGGTATTTCTAAATCCAGCTGTTCAAATTCTTTCTGTTCTTTATAGCTAAGTTTTTGTTTCTTTTCAGATTGATTTGAACTGTTTTCAGAAGCTGCCGGTTTATTTAAAGACGCCGCAGATTCTTCTTTTTTAATTTTTTTATCTTCTTTTTCTTCTTCAGTTTTTAGTTCAATATATTCACTGCATTTTCCTACAAATCCGGAAATGGAACCATCATCTTCAAGAATAAACATTGTATCAGCACATTTATCCATAAAATAACGGTCGTGACTTACTAAAAGTAAACAACCCTGATATTGCATTAAAAACTGTTCAAGAATGTTCATTGTAAAAATATCAAAGTCATTAGTAGGTTCATCTAAAATAAGGAAATTAGGATTTTGTAAAAGGAGTCTTACTAAATAAAGACGTTTTCTTTCACCACCGCTAAGACTTGAAACTGGAGAATATTGAATTTTTCCTTCAAATCCAAATTCTTCAAGAAATTTTTCTGGACGAATAATTGTTCCGTCTTTTCTTTCAATCTGTTCTGCAGTTTCCTTAATATATTCCAGTACTGTAAGATTAAGATTTTCAAAAACAGGATTTTGAGTGTAATATCCAAAACTTGTATTTATTCCTAAATCAATATTTCCTGTATCAGGTTCAAGATTTCCAGTAATAATATTCAGAAGAGTGGATTTTCCAGAGCCATTATTTCCGAAAATACCGATTTTTTCTCCTTTGGTGAATTTATATGAAAAACTTTTAATAACAGGTGTAAAGTTTTCCTTATTATCTCCAAATCCTTTTGGATAATTTTTAGAAATATTGTGAAGTTCCAGAACTTTTCCACCAAGACGACGGCCTTTTACTTCAAAAGTAAATCCTTTATCAGCAGCAAATTTTTCTCTGTTAATCAGCTGTTCATCTCTTTGAATACGGGCCTTTGCTTTTGTTCCTCTGGCACATGGTCCTCGTAAAAGCCAGTCTCTTTCAAAACGTAGAACTGATTCAATTCTTCGTTCTGTATTTGCTTCGATTTCTGCTTCTTTTTCTTTCTTTTCCAGATATTGAGAATAATTGCCTTCGTACATTTTAATTTTATTTCGGGCAAGTTCATAAATATTTGTACAAACTCCGTCTAAAAAGTATCGGTCATGGGTTACCATTAAAACCGAACGTTTTGTATCATGAAGATATTTCTGGAGCCAGGTAATTGTATTTATATCAAGATGGTTTGTTGGTTCATCCAGAAGAAGAATTTTTGTATCTTCAACTAAAACCTGTGCAAGTGCAACTTTTTTTATCATTCCACCTGAAAGTTCTTTCATTTTTCTATTTAAATCGATTATTCCAAGAGTTGAAAGAATTGAAGAAATCTGGGATTCGTAATTCCATAAATTCCCATCTTCCATTTTTTTATTAAGTTCTTCAAATTTAACCTGGAATTTTGGAGCAGAACCAAGATTTTCACAAACTTCCATATACTGACGAATAATCTGGAGTTTTGGCGAATTGCTTTTGAAAATGTGTTCACGAATTGTGTCTTCAGGATTAAAAACAGGATTCTGAGATAAAAAAGAAAGTCCTGCATCCTTATTCATAATGATTGTACCGGTGTCTGGCTGAAAAATTCCTGCAATTGTACTTAAAAGAGTTGATTTTCCAGTTCCATTTCTACCGATGAGAGCTGCTTTTTCTCCTTCCTGAAGTCCAAAGGTTACTTCTGTAAATAATGGTTTTTCTCGTCCAATTTTTGATACGTTATTTATTGAAAGCAAATTCATGATTTAAGTATAAACTAAAGCGTAATTTTATAAAAGTGAGAAGAAATTTATAAAACTATAAGGATTTTTTCAAAAAATGGGACTCTTGAAATTTTATTACAATCGGTCATAATTAGTGACATGGCTACTAAAAAAACAACAGGTACCGAAAAATCTGGTACAACAAAAAAATCAGAAGTTAAGAAAACAGGAACTGCTTCAAAAAGCCGTTCTACTAAAAAAAGTTCAGATTCTATTTTAAAAGTATCTGCATCTAAAAAAACTGGTAATGTAAAGGTTGGTCTTGATGCAGAAAATATTATTAAAAATGTTGTAAATAGGAAATGGACTCGTGGCAAAAAAACAGGAGTACTTTCAATTGTAATCATTATTGTGGCACTTCTCTTGTTTGGAACATGGTTTGTCTACGGAAAGCCAACAATTGAAATTGGAGCAGAAGGATGGACAGTTGTTCAGACAGAAGAACCAATAATTGAACATATTGGAGAAATCTTTAGAGGTGAATATCCTCCTAAAACTGAATATGTAGAAAACAATAATGGGACAGGAGAAAAACAGTCTTCTGTAAAAAAATCTAACGGTCAGGTTATATCATCTACAGGTACAAAAGGTTCTTTCCCTGGTGATCTTGGAAATGCTGAAAATTCTCCATTGTACTTAGGAAATCCTACAGATGCAGTTTCTGATGTTTCTAAAAATACAAATTATTTAATGGTAAAACCTCAGTATACTTTGTCTTACAATACAGAAACTTTGTGCCCTAACTGGGTTGCATGGCATCTTGATAACAGTGATTTTGGTGGTGCTGATCGAAGTAATGATTTTAGACCAGACGAAGAGCTTCCTGCACAATGGTACGCTGTAAAAAAAGCTGATTATCAGTATAACGCATATGGTTATGATAGAGGTCACGTTTGTCCTTCTGCAGATAGAACTAAAACTCCAGAAGATAATTCTATGACATTCCTTATGACAAATATGGTTCCACAGTCTCCTGACAATAATCGTGTTATCTGGATGCATTTTGAAGCTTATGAACGTGAACTGGTAAAGGATGGAAAAGAAGCTTATATTATTGCCGGTCCATATGGAACTGGAGGAACTGGTGCAAAAGGAACATTTGATTCTATTCCAATTAATTTAAAATCCGGCGAAACATTAAATATGAATGTACCTGCATATACATGGAAAGTTGTAATTGTTCTGGACGAAGGTTCTGATGATTTAAGCCGAATCAATAAAAATTCTACAGTAATCGCAATTAATGTTCCAAATCAAATGGGAATGGGAAAAACTGGTGACTGGGAACAGTATATTACTACAATTGATGAAATTGAAGCTTTGACCGGTTACGATTTCTTTGAACTTCTCCCAGATGATATTGAAGATGCTCTTGAAGCTTCTGTATATCAAAAATAATTTTTCTTAAAAACTAAAATCAATTTATAAATAACTTACTGATATCTGGAAAATTCTACATATTGGTAAGTTATTTTATTTTCTGTTCGAATTTCCAATTCAGTTTTTTTCCAGTCTTCAGATAATACCGGGAAGAAACTGTTGCCTTTAAAATCATAAAATATTTCTGTTCCATAAATCTTATTGGCAAAAGGCAGACATTGTTCATAAATCGACTGTCCACCGGCAATTAAAATTTCTGATTGTTCTGAAGCCTGCTGAGTTTTTATAAATTCAACGGCTTGTTTTATGGAAGGTAAAAGCAAACATCCTTCTGGAACTGATTTAAGGGTTTTGGAAATTACAAGAATTGTACAATAAGGAAGAGGTTTTCCGATTTCTTCGAAAGTTTTTCTTCCCATAATAACGATTTTCCCGCTGCATATTTTTTTAAAACGGTCTCTTTCGGAAGGAAGGTTCCATGGAATTTTTCCATTGTTACCAATAACGCGGCCATTTTTTGTGTATGCAGCAAGAAGAGAAATATTCATTTATGCTTCTACTTCAACAAGTTGTGCAACCGGCTTTTTAGCAGAATAAACGTTATTTCTGTTTGAATATGGATTTTTGAAATTCTGAATCTGTGTACGAATGTTTTCAATATGTACACGAAGTAAATCTCTGTTAATCTGATTCTGTTTAAGAACTTTTTCCTGAAGATCGTTAAGTTCATTCTGAATTTTTGTAATTGATTCAGTTTCAGCAGAATCCTGAGCAGCTGAATCATTGTACATTTTTGACATAGGAACAATAACTTTCTGCAGATTTGCAATATTTTTTACAACCTGCTGTTCAAGTTCTGTGTGGGCAATTAATGCTTCAGAATTTTCAGAAGAAATAGAATCCTGCTGTTTTTCCAGAACTTCGAGATATTCTTTAAATTTTCCCCTTTGTTGTTCCAGTAAAGTTTTAAACTTTTTAAGTATTGCAACTCTTTGGTTTAATTCCTCTTGTGTAAGTTCAGCCATTCTATTCCTCCCGAATTATATAGCTTTCAGGTTATCCCTGAATGTTAAGTGCATTTTCAATTTTAGCTGCAGGAGCATTTGCAGTACTATTGGCAACCTGTCTCCATGAATCAGCTAACTGTGACATCATATTCATAACAAATTCAATCTTTTTTCTATCTTGATTGATTGTAGCTGTTACAAGTTCTTCATTAAAAAAAAGGTAAAGAGACATAAGGTTACGTGCAATTTCTCCACCTTTTTCCATATCAAGAGAAACCTGAAGTTCTGTAATAATAGCCTGTGCTTTTTGAATACAAATTCCAAACTTCTCGATGTTCTGTGGTAAAACTTTTCCACTTGTTTCGATGTAAGTCAGTGATGTACCTAATTGTTTTACAGCACCTTCGTAGAGTAATACCACTAATCTTCCCTGACTTGCAGTATTTACATTTGTTCTCTGGTAAGCATTATAAGCATTTGTGTATCCCATCCAAAAACCTCCTGTGAATTGTTTATAATAGGACACTTGATTCTCGGTATTCTAAAAAAAAACTTAAGAAAAAAAATAAAAAAAAATAATTTTGATGACAATTCTTTTTATAATTAGTATATTTAATGATATATATTGCGATAATATTTTTTATTAAAAATTTACGAGGTAGGTTATGGCAGACGATCAGAATCAGAAAAAAGATGATAATAATGAAAATGATCCATATAACTTTTTTAAATTTGCTGGACCTGATAATAAAAACGAAAATAAAAATAAGAATGGAAAAAAAAGACCAAGAATTCCTTTCTTTTTAATTTTACTTATTAGTATTGGATTTTTTATTCTTTTTGATTTTATTTTTGTTTCAAGAAATAATGATACTATTGCCTATTCAGATTTTGTTGCACTTGTAGAAAATGATAAAATCACATCTGTTGATATAGGTGAAAATTATATAGTTGGTTACGGTCCTGCTTTGGGACTTGAATCGGCTCCAAGAGGAATCAAACTTTTTACCCCAAAAACTTCAGATTCTCAGGCTGTTTATAAAACATCTGCAGTTTTATTTGACAGTTTTGTAAAATTACTTGATGCAAAAAACATTAAATATAAATTTGTATTTAAACAGTCTAATGTTTTCCTTCAGATTCTCTTAAATCTTCTTCCATTTATTATTATTCTTGTGATTTATTTCTTTATGATTCGCAGAATGAATGGTGGCAGCGGTGGAGGCATGGGCAGCATTTTCAATGTTGGTGCTTCAAAAGCTAAAGTTGTTGAAGAAGGAAAAATAAAAACCCGTTTTGATGATGTTGCTGGTGTTGATGAAGCAAAAGATGAACTGGTTGAAGTTGTTGATTTCTTAAAGGAACCAAAAAAATATACTGATATTGGTGGAAAAATTCCTAAAGGTGTTCTTTTAGTTGGACCTCCAGGAACTGGTAAAACTTTACTTGCAAGAGCAGTTGCCGGTGAAGCTGGTGTTCCATTCTTTAGAATTTCCGGTTCAGACTTTGTTGAAATGTTCGTTGGTGTTGGTGCCAGCCGTGTAAGAGATTTATTTAAACAGGCTCGTGAAAAAGCTCCATGTATTATTTTTATTGATGAATTGGATGCTATTGGTAAAAGTCGTGTAAACAATCTTGGCGGAAATGATGAACGTGAACAGACATTAAACCAGCTTCTTGTTGAAATGGATGGTTTTGATAACGAAAAAGGACTTATTATTCTTGCTGCTACAAACCGTGCAGATATTCTTGATCCTGCATTGTTACGTCCAGGTCGTTTTGACCGTCAGGTTCCAGTTGAACGTCCTGATGTAAAAGGTCGTGAAGCAATTTTACGTATTCATGCAAAGAATGTAAAACTTGAACCAGATGTAGATTTTGTTTCTCTTGCTCATGGTACCAGTGGTTTTGCAGGTGCAGATTTAGCTAACGTTGTAAATGAAGCTGCTTTACTTGCGGTTAGAAATGGTCGTAAACGGGTAACAATGATTGATTTAAATGATGCTATTGATAAAGTAAGCATTGGATTAAAGAAAAAATCCCGTAAAGAAAATGAAAAAGAAAGAATTCGTGTTTCAACTCATGAAACAGGTCATGCTCTTGTTGGAGCATTTACTCCAGATTTCCCTCCTGTAAATAAAATTACAGTTGTTCCAAGATCTCATGGAGTTGGAGGATTTACTCAGTATCGTGAAGAGGAAGAAAAATCACTTCAGACAAGACAGGATTTAATTAATGAAGTTGATAGTCTTCTTGGTGGCCGGGCAGCTGAACAGATTATGTTTGGTGATATTTCAACAGGTGCTTCAAACGATATTGCAAGAGCAACAGATATTATTAAGAGTATGATTGTTGATTTTGGTATGAGTGAAAAATTCAAGAATATGACTTTGGGAAAAGGTGTTCTTGCAAATAGAGGCGGTGAACCAAATATCATCCGAGAATTCAGTGAAGAAACACAGCGTTATGTTGATGAAGAAATTGCAAAAATCATGAATGAACGTTACGAATATGTTCTTAAACTTCTTAAAAAACATAAAGATCTTCTTGAATATATTTCAAAACGCCTTCTTGAAATTGAAACAATGGAAGGAAAAGAATTTTATGACATTGTAAAGGGTGCCGACCATTGTGATCAGCTGGTTCAGTCGGTTGACGTAAAAGAGTAACTGTCATAAAATAGGAAAGGTTAACATTATGAAAAGATTATTGAAAAAAATATTAGTTTTGGGATTTATTTTGTTTCCTTTAACAGGACTTTCTGCTGAAGGTGTCGTTACAGCCAGTGCTTATTTCAAAACAATTTCTGACTATTACGCAACTCTTAATGATTATTCTGTAGAATATAGTCTTAAACTTACAGGATTAAAAGATTCATCTGGTACACTTACTTATAAAAATCCAAATCTTGTAAGAATGGATTATAAAAAACCAGAAGATCAGGTTGTATGTTTCAATGGATCTAATTTAGTTGTATATGTTCCTGATAACTCAATTGTTCTTCAGCAGCCAGCTAAAACTGTAGCATCTGCCACAGCACAGGGTTTATCTTTAATGACTCGTTATTATACAGTTGCATATGAAAAAGGACAGAGTGCCATTCCTCTTGACAGCAATTCAAATGAAATGGTTGTTAAATTTGTTTTAACACGAAAAAGTGGTGCAGAAACTTTTGAACATATAAATCTTGCTGTTAATCCTGATACTAAATTAATAAGAAGAATTGAAGCAGTTACTGCTGATGGTAAAAAATATATTTTCGATTTCTCTGACTATAAATTAAATCAGGGAATTGAAGATTCGTTCTTCGTTTATAGTGCTCCTGCTTCAGCAAATACTTTGAATAACTTTTTGTATGCGGAGTAATGTAAAAAATGGATAGTTTTGGTGAGATTTTAAAAAACACACGTGAGTCAAAAAATCTTGATTTAGATAAAGTTGCAAGAGATATTTCTATTGATAAACGCTATCTTCAGGGATTGGAAGATGAAGATAATTCTTCTTTCCCTGGTGAAGCATATATGATTGGTTTTTTAAGAAACTATTCATCATATCTTGGACTTGATACTAATCTTATGATTAAGCTTTATAATAATAAAAAAATTCAGGAATCTCCTGTTCCTGTTGAGCTTATTCAGAAACCAAAATCTAAATGGCTTGTTCCTGCAATTATTATTCCAATTGTACTTGTAGTTGTAGTTGTTACTGTTATATCAGTTTTATTAATCAATAATAAAAAAGTTGATAATGAAGATGATTCTGTAGTTGTTTCAAGCAAAATTAAAAATAAACAGTATGAACTTGATGATTCAAAATTTACACAGCGTGTTTATAAAGGTGATCAGATTTTAGTTCCTACTGAAAATGAAAATAAAATCATTCTTACTGTACGTGATACTTTATCATCTTTTGGTTTAGATACACCATCTGGAGTTTTCTATACAGATCTTTCTGAAGAACAGGAAATTGATATTACCGGTGATTCTAATCCAGATTTAATTGTTTACGTTTCAGATCTTTCTTATACAGATGAAAATAGAGGTGTTGAAGTTAGTATTCTTCTCCGTCATGGTGGAAATGTTGTAGCAGGTACTTCACCAACAGAAAATGTATACTCTGACGATATTCCTCTTATTACAGATCTTAAATCTTCTCATCCACAGAAGGTTATTATTGAAGATACTCGTGCTTATCCATTTACACTTAATGCCAGCTTCCTTGGTTCATGTGTAATCCGTGATAAGATTGACTTTAATGATTCTATTGAAACTTATTTTGTACGTGGTGAAGTATTTACTGCTACTGCTCATAACTCTATAAGATTGTGGCTTTCTAACAGTAATACAGTTAAATGTACAATTATTGCAGATACAAAATCTTTCGATCTTGATATTGGTGTTCCAGGAAAAGTTCTTGTTGAAGATATTAAGTGGATTAAGGATGTTGATGGTAAATATAAACTGGTGGTAATCGAACTTGACTAAGTTTTATATAGATCAGCACGGTTGTGCAAAAAATCAAACTGACGGTGAACTCATCGTCGGTTTTTTACTTAACAAAGGTTATATTCAAACTCTTGATGCTTCAGAAGCTGATTTTATTTTTGTAAATTCCTGCGGTTTTATTGAGTCTGCAAAAAAAGAATCCATTCAATCAATCTATGATATTAAAGCAAATTATCCAGAAGCAAAAATTATTTTGACAGGCTGTCTTGCAGAAAGATATGCTTCAATGTTAGGTAAATCTATGCCTGAATTAGATGGAATTTTTGGAAACGGAGATTTATCTAAAATTGCCGATTTTATGGATTCAATTGCTGAAGGAAAACGACAGATTCAGACATTTCCACAGGAAGGTATTTGCAGTGGAAATCGTCCTGTTCTTTTCAACTTTAAATCCAGTGCATTTGTTAAGATTACAGAAGGTTGTTCAAATCACTGTTCATTCTGTGCAATTCCATTAATCCGTGGTGAAGTAAGAAGTAGAACTGCAGAGTCTGTTATTAACGAAATAAAAGATTTGATTTTAAATGGTGTTTATGAAATCAATTTAATTGGACAGGATTTAGCTGCCTATGGCACAGGTATTAATGATAATTGTTTTGGCGACGGTTCAACTTCATTAAATACTTCTGATAGTCCTTCTGGATTAAAACGACTTTTAGAAAAAATTTCTTTACTGGAAGGCGATTTCTTAGTAAGACTATTGTATATTCATCCTGATCATTTTAATAAAGATATTATTGAAGTTATTAAAAAAGATAATCGTTTTGCAAAATATTTTGATATACCATTCCAAAGTGGTGATGATGAAATTATTTTGAAAATGAATCGCAAAGGTTCTCAAAAGTCATATGTTGATATGATTAAATACATTAAATCAGAATTGCCAGGTTGCGCTATAAGAACTACATTTTTAACAGGCTTTCCTGGAGAAACCGATGCAGCTGCTGAAAATACTAAAAACTTCCTTAAACTTATTGAACCAACCTGGTCTGGATGTTTTCCTTATAGTAGAGAAGAAGATACTCCTGCTTACAGCATGAAAAATAAAGTGCCTGCTAAAATTGCACAAAAAAGAGCAGAAGCATTAGAAGAAATTCAGTCTGAAATTTCTATTAATCAGTTAAATGCTTATGTTGGTAAAGAATATAAGGTTTTAATTGAAGAAATTATAGAAAATAATAGTGATGATGAATTTGAAGCCACAGAAGGACTTGCATTAGGAAGAACCTGGTTCCAGGCTCCGGAAGTTGATGGTTGTGTTGTTGTAAGATATGATTTAGATGATGAAAAAGAAAAATCTGCAGTAAAACCTGGAAATGTTGTAAAAGTAAAAGTTTTATCAAATACAGGTGTAGATTTAGACAGCAGATTAATTTCATTAGAAAAGGAATTTAGTGATTCTAAAATTATTTTCAGAGTTCTCTAACTATTGGTATCAAAATGGGAAAAGAATTAGAAGACTATCTTGAAATATTAAATCCAGAACAAAAGGCAGCTGTTGAGCAATGGGGTAATCCATTGTTGATATTAGCAGGGGCAGGATCTGGAAAAACAAAAGTTATTACTACCAAGATAGCTTATCTGATTCATAAACGACAAATACCCAGCTGGAGAATATTAGCAGTAACTTTCACAAAAAAGGCTGCAAATGAGATGAGAGGAAGAGTTCTGGAAATGAGCCCTCTTGCTGATGGTGCTATTATAAGAACTTTTCACTCATTTGGTTCCTGGTTTTTAAGAAAATATTACGAACATGCGGGAGTTGTTCAATCATTTACTGTTTATGATGATGAAGATATGGTTACTCTTGTAAAAAAAGCCTGCACTTCATTGAGTACAAAAGAAGCAAAAATTGCAGCTCATCAGATTGCACTTGCTAAAGATTATTGTTTAACTCCTGATGATGATTTAAGTTTTATTGGAAGCGAATTTGAATTAAACGATATTTATAAATCCTATGAAAATAAACTGAAAGCTACTGGAAATGTAGATTTTGGTGATTTGATTATGCTTCCTGCTCAAATTCTTGAACGAGATAAAGAAATAGCATCAGAAATCCATAATCGTTTTAATGTTATAATGGTTGATGAGTATCAGGACTCAAACATTGCTCAGTATAAATTGCTTCAGCAGATTTCCGGAATAAATGATAATTATCACAATTATGTGTGTGTAGTTGGTGATGATGACCAGTCAATCTATCATTTCAGAGGTGCCGAAGTTCAGAATATTTTAAGTTTTCCTGATAAGTTTCCAGGAACAGAAATTATTCGCCTTGAAAGAAATTATCGTTCAACAGCAAAAATTTTAAATGCAGCTTCGGAAATTGTCGGTAAAAATGCCAATCGTCTTGGAAAAACCTTAATTGCAGAACGGGGAGATGGAAGTAAACCTGTTTTAGTTTTTTTACCTGATCAGGCAGGAGAAGCATCTTTTTGTGCAGATCTTATAAATAAAAGTGTTGCTGCAAAAGGAAAATACTCAGACTGGGCAATTTTATACAGAACTAATGCTCAATCTTTAGGTTTTGAAAAAGAGTTTTTACACAGAAAAATTCCTTATAAAGTAGTAGGTTCTTTAAAGTTCTATGAACGGGAAGAAATCAAAGATACAATTGCTTATCTTTCTTTATGTGCAAATCCTAGAGATGAAGTTTCATTCCGTCGAATTGTTAATAAACCAACAAGAGGAATTGGAGAAAAAACTCAGGATAAAATTATCGAAGCTGCTTTTGAAACTTCTTCTTATGATGATGAATCAGGAACCGCTTCTATTACTTATTCAAATCTTCTTGAAAAGTCAAAAGAACTGTCTGATTCACTCTCTAAAAAAGCAAAAGAAGGAATCAAAGAATTTCTAAAATTGTATGATATTCTTCTTTCTAATTTTAATCCTGGTAAACCTTTGTCGGAATTTATTGAAAGAGTAATAAATGATTCTGGTTTACTCGAAATGCACAAATCTTCTGATGAAATTGAAGGTACGCAAAGAGCGGAAAACTTGCAGGAATTAATAAACAGTGCTTCTCCTTATGATTGTTCTATTGAAGGATTAACAGAATTTCTTGATGCAATTAATCTTGACCGCTCACTGGAACTTTCAGAAGATGAAATTGCTGGTGATGATTTTGTAACATTGATTACTTTGCATAATACAAAAGGTCTGGAATTTAACAAAGTTGTTATAACCGGTCTTGAAGATGGAGTTTTCCCTCGGGTTGATAAAGTTGGAGCTGACCTTGAAGAAGAAAGAAGACTCTTTTATGTTGGAATTACCCGTGCAAAAGATGAATTATATCTAACTTCTGTAGCTAAAAGAAATATGTATGGTTCCTGGCAATTTATGCGTCCAAGTCAGTTCTTAAAAGATACAGGTGGTTTATTTACTGTTTTAGGACAGGTTCCTGTAGGATTTTCTACAAAATCAACTTATTCTGGACCATCATTTGGAAAAAATCTTGATTCTGCTTATTATGCAAATAAAAAATCAGAATTTGCAGGAAAAGACGAACTGGCAGAAACCTGGAAAAAAGGAACAAAAATTTATCATGATGATTATGGATACGGAATTGTCTATAATCGTAGAATTAATGAAGGTGAATTTATTATTGAAGTTCAATTTGAATCTGGAGAAAAGAAAAAATTCCTGCCTGAATATCAAAAGAAATTGATGATTATAAAAAATTAAAAAAGTGACAAATTGAATATATTGGACTATAATATATTGAAAGGAAATTGTTATTTTTAACGAACAGTTTAATTGGTGGGGATAATTTTGAAGAGAAAAACTCGCATAGGTCTTATTGTTGATTATTTGACTTCAGAATATACAGAAAGTTTAATGGTTAGCGTTCAAACTTTTTGTAAAGATCACGATATTGATTTGTTGTTTTTCACAGTTAGTGAACTTTTTGGCGGTTATAGTACATACGATTATCAGAATTCATCAGCAAATGCTTTAATTAGAATAAACAATCTTGATGGTATAATTATTACTGCCGGTACTCAATTACATGGCATTTCAAAAGAAGAATTTTCTAAGTACCTGAATACATTTTCTCCATTACCTGTTGTTACTATTTCTGCAACTTTTGAAGGCTATCCTTCGATTATCGTAAACAGCGATAAAGCCTATGAACAGCTTATAAATTATTTAATAGAAAAACAGGGTTCCAAGAAAATTGGTTTTATAGACACTGATTCTAATTCAGTAGAACTGGATGAACGTCGTGAATTAATTTATACAATACTTGAAAAAAATAATATAAAAAGATCCGAAATTAAAGTATGGAAATCAAATCTTGAATATGGTTCCTGTTATAAAGTTTTACTTGAAGATTATCAGGCAAATGGAAATGTTTTTGATTGTGATACAGTTATTTCCATTAATGATGATATTGCTTATGCTTGTATAGATTTTATTCATAATCATACAAATAAAAAAGTTCCTGATGATGTTATTGTAACTGGTTATGATGATTTAAAACGTGCTTCTTTTTCAGATACAACCCTTACTTCTATAAATCAACAGGTTGCATATCAGGGAACAGTTGCTGCAGAAATTCTTCTAAAAATGATAAAAGGTGAGTCTTATCCAAAAATTGAAGTTATTGAAGCAAAAGCAATTGTTCGAGATTCTACAGAAAGAGTTGTTTTAGATGCTAAGAATTTTCCAAAAACAGAATTCCTTGAAAAAGATATAATCAGTCTGAATACTTTACATGATAAATTTTCAGTTTCTGAATGGTATAAAAAACGTTCTCAGATTTATTCAGCTGCTAAATTTTATTCAAATCATGAAGGTAATATTCTTCTTAATGATTTGCCGGTTTTCCTTACAGAAGAACTTCAAAAATTTGGATTCCCTTCTGCTTTGATTGTTTTATATGATGAACCTGTTAGAGTGGAGCCGAAACAGAAGAGTTTTGATTTGCCAGAAAAAGCGAAATTAATGGGTTTTGATTATAAAGCAGGTTTTAATACAAAAGATACAAAAAAAGATATAATTTTTAATCCAAGAGAAATAATTGTTCCGGATGAATATATTTCATATTGTTCAGAAGGTTCTATAGTTTCAATTTTATATCACAATGAAATACAATACGGATACATTGTTTTTGGTTGTAACGATAATGATTCTGCTGTTTATGAACTTATGACTCGTTCAGTTGGGGCTCAAATTTCCTCAAGCTATGAATATTCAAAACTTATTCAGGAACAGTATTCTCTTCATGACCGCTATAAAAAACTTGATATTATTGCAAATTCAGATGAACTTACAGGATTAAAAAATCGTCGTGGTTTAGTTGAATTAGGTTCTTATCTGTTGAATTTCTCAGAAGCTGCTGGACAGGGTGGTCTTGTTATTTATTGCGATATGGATGGCCTTAAGAAAATAAATGATACCTATGGCCACGATGAAGGCGATTGTGCTATTAAGGCGCAAGGTGCCATTCTCTCAGATACTTTCAGATCTAATGATATGGTTGCCAGAATTGCCGGTGATGAATTTGTAATTATTTCTCCAGGATTAACAGAAAGTATTTTTAATGTTATGAAAGATAATATTGCACGTTCCTGTGATTTATGGTCTTCTTCAAATGAAAAACCATATCAGCTTTCAATAAGTTTAGGAGCTGTTTCATATCCAGATAAAGATTGTGGTTATGATTTAACAGGTTTGCTTTCAAAAGCTGATGCAGTTTTATACCAGGAAAAAACAAGAAAAAAAGCTGCTGCTAAGTAGTATAATTACCAGTCTCTTTCAATATATGTAGCTCTTGGTCTTGCAATAATTTCAACACGTCTGTTTAATTTTCGACCTTCTTCAGTTTCATTACTTGCAATTGGAACTGTACCGCCGCATCCTTTTGTTGTAAAAATCGATCTGTCTATTCCGAAAGAAATTAATGCTTCAGTAACAGTTTTTGTTCTTTCGATTGAAAGATTTAACTGGCCTACCGGTTTTCCAACATCTGCAGTATGTCCTTCCACCAGAATTGTATATCCATCGTTTAAAATTACATCTTTAAGCTGGTCTGCAATCATCTTGATTTTAATTTCTTCACCAGGTAAAAGTTTTGCTGAATCTGGATAGAAATTAAGATGAGCAGAAAATTTAAATCCGTCTTTATCGTTTGTAAAATCTACACCAGGAATTGCAGTTTCAAAAATATATTTTTTAACAGTTTCGTATTTTACATAATATTCTTCATTTTTTTCTGGAGTTGCAATGTTGTAAACAAGTCGGTCTTTGTCCAGAAGAATTACAACTTTTCCCTGTTTTAACAATTCTATGTTTTCAGGAACGCTTAAAATTTTTAAAGCATCATTTCTTCGTATAATTGGGTCTGTTCTGTTTCGACCAAAAACTTCCATAGTTTTAATATATAATGGATCAGCACCAACTCTATCTTCATAACGAGTTGCATCATCTGAAAAATCAAAAGCAACAAGCCCTTTGTTTTTAACAACATCAGCATTAACCATGCTTTTTTCATAAATAATATTCATGTTTTCATCCCAGATTTTTGGGAAAAAGCAACCATAAACATTATCTTTTACATATTCACCGTGTACTGAATATTTCCCACGAGCATCAATAATAATTCCTGTATAAGCTCTGGAAGGAACTGAATCAATTGGTTCTTCGGGAGTATATTCATATTTATGTTTAACCAGAGTTTTACCAATATCATTTACATTTAATGTATTAGTTGTGTTTAATTTTTTAGTATAATTTGTAAATACATCAGGAGTTTTATATCCGCTTAAAATAAAATTGTATATTTGATCTGTTGTTACCTGTTCAGAAAAAACGTAATCACCTAATGATCTGGCAGAATCTACAAAAAGAGAAAGTAAAGGTGGCTGAATTAATTGAGGCATTCTAGTTTTAATGTATCCCGAGGCAAGTTTTTTTCCAGAAGGCATTTGAATCTTAGCTTTTTCGGTATCAAGGGAAATCTTTGAAACAAATTTGCGGGTTATCCAGTTAATGCTGCTTGTTGATTCCATATTTCCTGGAACCTGGGCAAAAATACTGGAAATTGTAAAAATTGTTGATATAAGGGCTGTTGTTATAAATTTCTTATTCATTACTATTTTATCGGGGTAATTTAGATGGAATATAAAGTATTTTTCCAATACTTAACACTGAATCTTCTTTTATACCATTTAAATCACATATTTCTTTAAGGGTTACATTATATTTTCTTGAAATTCCCCATAAAGTATCTCCGCTTTGAATTGTATATTTAAATGGAATATTAATAGGATCGATTTTTGAAAGAGCTTCTTCTGCAGATCTTTTTGTTCCATATGGAATTCGAATTTCAGATTTTGTATTTGGAGGAGTATAACCTTTTAAGAAAGAAGGATTTAAATCTTTTAAAATTGATTCATCCACTCGCATTTTTTTTGCAAGATCACTTAATCTGTATGCATTATCTACTGTAATATATTCAAAATCTTCATTTGTTTTATTGCAATATTCCTCATATTCATTTTTTAAATCAGGAAGATTGATTTCATAATATTCGTGATTAATAATTAAATCTGAAATTGCTATTAATTTTGGATTATAAAGACGAGTTTGCTCTGGAATAAAAGAATTATCAGAAAGATACCAGTAATTGTTATAACCAGAATTTGTTATGGCTTTTGATAATGCTCCTGCTCCACAATTGTATGCAGCAATCGCCAGATTCCAGTCTTTAAATCGATTGTAATTTTCCTGAAGCTTTTTTATGGCAGCATAAGTTTCTTTCCAGGGATCAAGCCGCTCATCAACATATTCTGTAAGTTTTAAATAAGGTTTTACACTATTGCTCATAAACTGCCACATTCCCAAAGCTCCGGAAGAGGATCTTGCTTTAGTTCTGTAATAGGATTCTACAACTGGTAAATATTCAATTTCTCCAGGAACCTGAGCTTTATCCAGTTCTTTTCTTATGTAAAGTCTGTATTCTAAAGCTGAATCAAGAGTTTCTGTAAGAAGTTTAAAATATCTTGGACTTAGAAATAAATCTCTGAATTTTCCAGTTTCAATTTCCATTGCACCATCAAGAGTTAAAAGATTGTATTTTGGGAAGCCTGGTTCAAATCTTTGAATAAGATGCTGTTGTCCTGCTCCTGCTCCTTCCAGTTTATTAAAATAGTTTTCAACTGTTATTTCATCCGAAAAATCGTTGGTTGATGTCATATCAGCAAAGCAGGGGAGAATTCTAAAAAATGAAATAATAAGAAGGGCGGGGAAAATCTTTTTTATCAAAGCTTATTTCCTATGTAAATACCTGCCCATTCCCAGTTTCCATTAATATCAGGATTAATAGGGAAATCAACTTTTCTAAAGTAGAAATACCAGATTGGAACAGAACCAGTCCATCCCCACGTTCTTAAATATGCTTCATTTGGACTTGAAGATTCATCAAGTCGTGTATTATATTTAATTTCGCTGTCTGTTCCCATGTTCCATGTAGCAATTGAAAAGTTTTCCTTAATGCCTTCGTTTTCATCCTGTTTCCAGGACATAGTAAAGAAATTGATTTTTGCTCTGATTCGATCCAAACGATCCCAGTCTTTGTTCTTTAAGGCTTTTTTAATACTGTTTTCAAGATCAGATAAAGATTCAAAAGTCCAGTCTTTAGATGAACGGCTAAAATCTACAAGTCTTTTTGCATTTTTATAGGCATCAGGTTCACCTGCAATCTGAATTTTAGAAGCATCTGGCTGCTGAAGGAATAATTTGTATGTTTTTAAAACCTGTTCCCACTGATTATCCTGTTCATATTCTTTTGCAAGACGGAAATATAATTCTGTGGTATTAACATCATTTGGGTAACGG
The DNA here is from genome assembly GCA_024402635.1 of Treponema sp. Taxonomy (GTDB): domain Bacteria; phylum Spirochaetota; class Spirochaetia; order Treponematales; family Treponemataceae; genus Treponema_D. The sequence goes on from JAKSTJ010000002.1 coordinate 77,212, forward strand.
GAAATTAATTCGTTAAAATATTTGATTCTGTGGCTTGGGATTGTACTGATTTGAATAAGATTCTGCAGACAAATAAAATGTGCTGATTTTCCTTTGATTAAAATGTCAGGGTATTTTTGAAGGATTTTATCAAAATAATATTCAGCAATTGGTTCTGCTTTCATTTCCATGTAACAGTTTGCTGTAAATAAAAGCCAGTTTGCATTGTAAATGTCATCCGGATGAGCTTCTACCCAATCAGTTAAAAATAAAACAACACCCTGATAATCTTTTTCATTGTACAGTGATGTGGCCATTTGCATTACAATTTCGTATCTTTGTCTTGAATCCAGACTTTGTGTTTCAAGAATTTCCTTTAACTGTTTCTGAACATCTTGTTTTGTATATGATTCGGTTTGTTTACAACCTGGAAAAGTCATTAAAAGACATGCTATATATGGAAGAATAATATATTTTTTTAATTTCATAAATTAAATCTAACATGTTGAATTGTTATTGTAAAGATTAATTTTTACTAGTAGAATTAAAAAAATAATGGAGGTAAGGTATGAAAAGTGAAAAAAAATGGATGGTTGCTATTGTCCTTTCTGTAGCGTTCATTTTATTTATGCTCATGCTTACTTCTTTTGTTTTGCTTGTATGGCAGTCCAGTAAATTTATTTATTATTCTTTACCGATAATCATTCTTGCATTAAATATACTTGCCCTGATACTAAATCTGAAGTTTTCAAAAAACAGTTTTGCAATTTTTGCCATAACACTTATTTCCTGTTGTGTAGTTTTTCTTTACTTACTCAGACTTGATATAATTGGTGGTTCTATAAAAAACTGGTGGCCAATGATTGGTATTTTTAGCGGCATTGCTCTTTTGATTGCCGGATTTTATAAAAACAGACGGGTACGTTTTGAATTTTTAATTCCATCGATTGCAATGCTTTTAACTGGCGGATGGTTTTTATTATTCTCGTGGAAAATTATTTCAATTCCTTTTATTCAGGTAGTAATTATTTGTGGTCCGTTACTTTTAATAATGAGTATTGTTCTATTATTTGTAATGCTTTATTACCAGAAAAAAAACAAATTGTTCATAATAAATGATGATGAATATGATCAATTTGAAAAGGATGATTATATAAAAAATCACGCTGATTAATTATCTGTCAGGTAAGGAATTTGAAAAGATTTCATTTTGCTGAAAAAATTCTTTTATTTCTCATTTTATGTGTTTTTGCTGAACCTGCATTTTGTTTAAAAAAAACAACAAAAAAGGATGCTACAAATAAAGACACAACTGCAGAGTCCCAATTATCTTCAAATGATCAGTCTGGTTCTGTAAAATTACCTGTTCCTCAAAAAAAATATTCATACTTTTCATCAATTAATCCTGAAATTATTGCAGAAGTCGAAAACGGTACACCAGCTTCCTTAAGATCTGCAATGAGAAAAATACATAAAACTTCAGAAGAATATACAGAAAATGAAAGGGTTCTTATATTTATTGCATCTTCAATTATGGAAATGGTATGGCCTTCTGAACAGATTAACTGGACAACTCAACCGGTTTCAGAAGAAACTCAATATACCGGTGCAATTCGTTCTGTAAAAAACGGCGTATTTGATTTTAGTACAGGAAAGAGTGATTTTTTTACCTGTCTTTTACCAGCTCTTCTTTTTTTAAGAACTTCCTCTAATCAGGAAATTAATAATTATTGTTATGAATATCTGGTAAAAGCGGCTGAATACAATCCTGATTCTATATTGCTTTCTTATCTTTTAGGAAAGTTTTTTATTATAAAAGGTTCTTATAAAGATGCTGTTCAATGGCTGGAAAAAGCTTATGCTGGAAGTGAAGGTTGTTTTGAAATTGCCATTACATATTCAGAAGTTTTAAATAAAACCGGTCAGTTTGAACTGTCTTCTTCAATTATAGATGTTCTTGAAAAAGATAATCCAGATAATATTGATGTTTTAAAACGTAATTCATATATTGCTTTTGACCAGGGAAATCTTGCTCAGGCAGAAGAATATGTTTCGAAAATACTTCAGCAGGCTCCGGATGATCTGGAATTTGTTTTATTCCGTGCAAAGATTTTAATAGAAAAAAAAGATTATATTCATGCAGTTTCTCTTCTGGATATGTATGCAAAACAGAATCCTTTAAATGCTGATTATTTGATTTTGCGTACAAAAGTTCAATTGGACTGGAGTAAGAATTCCAATGCTGCAACCGATACAATCTTAAAAGCAATCAAACTTTATCCTGAAAATCCTCAGGTTCTTATGCTGGCTGCAAGAATTTCTTCTATTACAGATTCCCCTGTTGATGGAAAATATGCTGATGAATTTGCTTCGATTGTTCTTGTAAATAATCCGGAAAATGCAGAAGCTTTATTGTATGCCCTTGATGGATTAATGCAACGGGAAAACTGGACTGATGCCTATACAATCAGTTCTCGGCTTGTAGCAGAAGAAAACAGTAGTTCTGCAGTTGTTCTTCGTCATGTAAAAGTTTGTATTAATTATAATAAAGTACAGGAAGCTTTGGAAAAGGCCACAAAAATTTATAACAAAGATAAATCTGATGAAAATGCTATTCAGGCCTATGTTCTTGCTTATATCAGTCGTTATTCCAGAGATAATTCCATTAATCTTATTAATTCTTTAATGAATACTTCAACTCAGAAGATAAAAAGTTTTCTTTATTTAAGAAGAAGTTATCTTCAGCGGGGAGAAGATAATGTTCTTGCTGATTTAAGATCCAGTTTGATTGCAAATCCTCGAAATGATGAGTCATTGTTCAGACTGTACGAAATTTATTTTGCAAAAAAAGACTATAGAAAAGCTCAGTATTATTTGCGTCAGGTTGTTGCAATTAAACCAAATGATACAAGAATAAAAGCTCTTAACGAAGAATTGTCTAAACTTATCAAATAAATTCATATAATTTTATCAAACCTTATATCAATTCTCAAAACTGCAGATTCTCTGTATAGACAGAAGCAAACTTTAATGTTAAAATTATAAAATTGATATTATTATCAAAAAAAAATAAACAGAAGGTATTATATGAATTTTGTTCCATTCTTGAATGCTGGTGCTCCTCAGGGTGCTGGTCAGGGAAGTTTGTTAATGACATTTCTTCCATTTTTATTAATCATCGTTATTTTCTATTTCTTTATGATTCGTCCACAGAATAAAAAACAGAAAGAAACACAGAAAATGTTAAATGCTTTGAAAAAAGGTGACAAAGTAGTAACAATCGGTGGTATTCACGGTGTTGTTTCAAGCGTAAAAGACAATACAATTATTGTAAAAGTTGATGAAAATGCAAAAATCGAATTCACACGTTCTGCAATTTCAGGTGTAGAAAAGAGTGATGAAGAATTAGCTAAAGAAGCTAAAGCATTAGAAGAAGCTAAGGCTGCAAAAGCTGCTGCAAAGGCAGAAAAAGAAGCTGCAAAAGCTGCAAAAAAAGCCGCTAAATCTGAAAAATAAGAATCCTTTTGTAGAATAAACAAAGGTTCAAATATTTAATAAAAATTATTCGGAGTAAATAAATGAACAAACGCGCACGTTTTGTGATTCTTCTTGCTGTTCTTGCTATTTGTTTCCTGTTCCTCTGGCCATCTATTAAATGGTACGGAAATACTCCAAAGGAAGTTCAGACACTTGCTTTGGGTTCAACAGAAAATATCAAGGACTATGCTACTGCACAGGCAGCAGAAGATGTTCGAACAATTAAAGCTTTGGCATTAAAAGATTCAAATGCAAAACTTGATGAATCTTATGCATGGTTAGAAAAAGCTGCTGCAAAGAAGTATAAGAGTGTAAAAGCTCAGGTTCCAGCTGAAATGACAGTTTCTGCTGTTCTTGCTGCATATGATAGTGAAGGTGAATTCCTTGAAGAAATTCAGGCTCGTTACCGCGATCAGATTCTTGATGCAAAAAAAAGCTATGAAAATTCTGTAAAACTTGGTCTTGACCTTTCTGGTGGTATGAACATTATCGTTCGTGCTGATCTGGATGCAGCTGTTGCTTCTCAGGGTGATTCAGTTCAGACAACTGACATTGAAGCATTTAAGAAAGAAGCAATGGAAAATGCTATTGAAAACTTATCAAGCAGAATCGACCGTTTTGGTCTTACATCTCCTGTAATTCGTCAGCAGGGTGATGATAGAATTTATATCGAAATTCCTGGTGCTGCTCAGACAGATGCAATTAATACTTTAATTATGGGTAAAGGTATCTTAAACTTCCGTCTTACAGATATGGAAGCTACTGATGCTTTCAGATTGTATTATGCACAGCATCCAGCAACAACTTTCAATGCAATCGGAGAATTGATGGATCCTTCTATTATTCCTGATGATTGTGAAGTTTTTGGTGTATATGAAAAAGATTCTTATGGTATTGATGAAAGAAAAGACTGGCTTGTTGTAAAGAAAGAAGTTGCTCTTGATGGTAAACACGTACAGTCTGCTGAAGTAAGACCAGATCAGTATACTGGTCAGCTTCAGGTTTGTTTCAATCTTGATGCTGAAGGAACTACAATTTTTGGTGAATTTACAACTGCTCATCAGAAAGAATTTATGGCAATTGTAAGTGATAACAAAGTTAAATCTAATGCTCAGATTAATGATGCAATCACAACAGGAAGCGTTTCTTTAACAGGTGCTTTCTCTAGTGATGAAGCAAATAATATTAAGAAAGTATTACAGACTGCATGGTTAAATGTTCCTCTTGAAGTTGAAAGCCAGCAGGTAATTGGTGCATCTCTTGGAGCTGTAGCAATTAGACAGGGTATTCTTGCTATTATTCTTGGTATCAGTCTTATTCTTGTATTCATGCTTTTGTTCTACAAACGTTCAGGTATTAATGCAATTGTTGCACAGGTTTTGAACCTTTATATTATGTTCTCTGTTCTTTCTGCATTAAATCTTACACTTACACTTTCAAGTATTGCCGGTATGATTCTTACAATTGGTATGGCCGTTGATGCTAACGTATTGGTATTTGAAAGAATTAAAGAAGAATTAAGATCTGGAAAGAGTCGTGCTGCTGCAGTTTCAATCGGTTTTGATAATGCATTCTGGGCAATTATGGACTCTAACATTACAACATTTATTGCTGCAATCTTCCTTTCAGTTTTAGGAACAGGTTCTGTACAGGGATTCGCTGTATCATTAGCAATTGGTGTATGTTCATCTGTATTCACAGCATTGTTCGTTTCTAGATTAATGTTTGACTTTGAAACTGATGTATTCCACGCTAAAAAAGTAAGTATTGGTTGGGGGATTAAACAATGAAAAAGATTGTAAACTTTAATAAAGGCTTTATTCCTTGTACAATCATCAGTGCACTTGTTATTGTTGCAGGTATTGTTGGTTTCTTTGTAAAAGGTGTTAATTTAGGTCTTGATTATAAACCAGGTCTTATTGAAGAAGTTCGTGTTGCAAATCCTGTAGCTGAAATCACATATGCTGGTTCTGCTAAAATGGCTGTAGAATTATCTGGCGGTCAGATGGATGTTATTATTAGTGGTGTTGGTGCTACAAATGAAACACGTTCTTTCAATTTCCTTGAATATACAACTGTTGATTCTTTAGCTGCTGAAGTTAATAAAATTGAAGATGTTACAATGACTGTTAAGAATGGATCTTATGCTACAACAAGTCTTTTCTTAAACTCAATTGCAACAACTCAGCTTACAACAAGCCCATTGTATATTTATCCGGCTGGAACATCATCTGTTTCAATCGATGATTTAAGAAAATCACTTGGTGAAAACGGAATTGATATTAAACAGTTAGGAAATGGTGATTCTGCTTCTTATCAGATTCGTATGGGTGTAACTGCTGATGCTGCACAGGAATCATTACAGGATTCTGTAAATACAAAATTGTATAACGCATTCGGTAAAGAAAATGTTGCTGTTGTAAAAACTGACTTCATTGGTTCAAGTATGTCTAATTCAACAACAATTAAATCAATTATCATGTTTGCATGTGTAATTCTTTTAATCTTTATTTATGCTGCAATTCGTTTCCATTGGGACTTTGCTCTTGGTTCTGTTATTGCTTTGTTACATGATACTTTAATCATGTTCACATTCATTATCTGGACTCAGATGGAATTCTCAACAACTGTATTAGCTGCTGTTCTTACAATTGTTGGTTACTCAATTAACGCAACTGTAGTTATTTTGGACCGTATCCGTTACAACCTTAAATACATGACAGAAGCAAAAACATTTAAGGAAATCTTAAATAAATCTTTGTCTGATACATTAGTTCGTTCTATTCTTACAACAGTTACAACATTGTTTGCTGTAATTTCATTGTATGTATTTACAACTGGTTCAATCAAAGATTTCGCTTTAGCATTGATTGTAGGTTTGATTAGTGGTATGTACTCTTCAATCTTTATTTCAAGTGCATTTATTGCTGCTTGTCGTAAAAACTGGAGACCTGAATACGGTGTACATCACTCACTTAAAACAGTTAAATCAGAATAAACAATTCATATATTAATATAGAGGTGTTCTTCAATTGAAGGACACCTTTTTTTTTGTTAAATTATTATTTATGGAAATTAAGAAAGCTTCTGTTTTAGGATTTTGTTTTGGAGTAAGAAGAGCTGTTGAAATAGCAGAACAGGCTCTGGAAAATACTGATAATAAAAAAGTTTATTCTTTAGGTCCCTTAATTCATAATGAAACTGTCCTGAAAAAATTAAACTCTAAAGGTTTAGAAATTCTAGATGAGAATAAAATAAATGATATTGAAGAAAAAAGTGTTGTAATTATAAGGGCTCATGGAGTTAGTCCTGAGGTTATTAATAAATTAAGATCAAAAGATTGTACTGTTATTGATGCAACTTGTCCTAGAGTTAAAGCAAGTCAAAAAATGGTTCAACAATATACTTCAAATAATGATTATGTAATCTTAACTGGAGATCGTAATCACGGAGAAGTAATTGGAATTGCTGGTTATGCAGGAAAGAATTTTATTCAAATTCAAGATAAATCAGAAGCCGAAAAGATTCAGATTGAGAATTCGGAAAAAATAAATATAAATCTTTTAAGCCAGACAACCTATTCAATGACAGAATTTGAACAAATAAGAAATATTATTACTGCAAAGTTTAAAAATGTAAATGTAATGAATACAATTTGTCCTGCTACAAAAGAACGTCAGGATGCATTGCTTGATTTATGTAATGAAGTTGATGGAATTATTGTAATTGGCGGAAAAAACTCAGCTAATACAAAACGACTTTATCAAAGAGCAATGGAAAATTGTAGAAAAGCAGTTCACATTGAGTCAGCAGAAGAGATTCCAAAAGATTTTTATTTATTAAGAAAAGTTGGAATTACTGCCGGTGCCAGTACACCAGATGAAATAATTGATGATGTTTGTAAGAGTTTATTAAATCTCAGTTAATCCTTATGTTGAAAAAGCTATAAACATCTTATATAATTATAAAACTATGAGTAGATGTTTTGCAATGTTAAAACCAGGTGTAGTAAATCGTCGCCTGGTAGGTGAAGTTATTGAACGCCTTGAAAAAAAAGGTATCAAATTGGTTGGTTTGAAAATGATGCATGTTTCGCAGGAATTAGCTGCTAAGCATTATGCTGAACATGAAGGAAAACCTTTTTATGGCGAATTAGTAAGTTATATTACTTCTGGCCCTGTAATCGCAATGGTTCTTCAGGCAGATGATTGTGTAACTTTAGTAAGAAAACTTGTTGGTTCTACAAAACCTTCAGAAGCACAGCCAGGAACAATTCGTGGAGATTACTGTTCTCATGTATCACATAATATTATTCATGCTTCAGACAGTGATGAAAGTGCAGAAAGAGAAGTAAATCTTTGGTTCACAGAAAACGAAATTTTTGACTGGGATGATACTTGTAAAATCTGGTATTAAATTAGATTAAGAGAGAGTATTTTGTTTTTGGAGAATCAAAATGGAAAGTAAAACTGTAGGTGTTATTGGTGGTGGAGCTTGGGGAACAGGTCTTGCACAGGCAATAGCACGTGGTGGTCATAAAGTTCAAATCTGGGCTTTGGAAGATGATGTAGTTGACTCTATAAATAATGAAAATGAAAATAAGCGTTTTCTTCCTGGTTATAAATTATCACCATTAATTTCTTGTTCAAAAAATATAACTGAAGTTGCAGCAGATAAAGAATTTCTTATTATTGCTTCTCCCTCTCTCTATCTTTCCAGTACTCTGGCAAAAATAACAGATGTACCAAACATTAAAGATGGCAGTACAATAATTGCTGCCTTAACAAAAGGATTTGTTCCTTCTGAAAATGGACCTAAACTGGTTCTTGAAACAATAGAAGAATCTTTGCCAGAAGTTTACAAAGGTTGTACTGTTTATGTGGCAGGTCCTTCTCATGCAGAAGAAGTTGCAATGGGTAAACTTACAGGTTTAGTTGCCGCTTCTTTAAATCCAAGAAATTCCATTAGAGTTCGTGAACTTTTAAGAGTTCCAGGATTAATGGTTTATTCTAGTTTTGATATTGTTGGTGTACAGATTTGTGCTGCTGCAAAAAATGTTGTTGCTGTTGTTTACGGTGCGTTAGATGCAATTGCAGAAACTTCTGATGTTTTTGGTGATAATACAGAAAGTTTTCTTATGGCAGCCGGATTAAATGAAATTCAGACACTTGGTTTTGCAATGGGTGCAACTCATGCAGAAACTTTTACATCTATTTCCGGAGTTGGAGATTTAGATGTTACATGTAAAAGTAAATATGGAAGAAACCGTCGTTTTGGTCAGGATATGATTAAAACTGACATGCTTTCAAAATTTACTGATATTGATGATTTGATTAAAAACGTAGGAAAAATCGGATATTTACCAGAAGGTGCAATAGCCTGTAAATATATTCACGAAATTTCCCTTAAAAAAGACATTAAACTTACAATGTGCGATGGTCTTTATAGAATATTAAATAAAGAAATTACTCCTGCTGATTTTATGAATGAACTTTTGCAGGTTACAACAAATAAATAGAGGAAATATAAATGCTTGAAAAACTGACTGGGGCTTTTAGCAATGTTATCCGCACTATCAGCGGAAAATCAACAATTACAGAAAAAAACATTGAAGATACAGTAGAACAGATTAAAATGGCTTTACTTGAAGCCGATGTAAATGTTCGTGTTGTTAGACGTTTTGTTAATTCTACTATTGAAGAAGCAAAAGGTGAAAAAGTTCTTAAATCAGTTAATCCAGGTCAGCAGTTTGTAAAAATTATTAATGACAAATTAACTGCAATGCTTGGAGATTCTAAGCAGGAATTAAAATTAAAAGGTCCTGATACACAGTCAGTTATCCTTATGCTTGGTTTACAGGGTGCCGGTAAAACAACTGCTGCTCATAAACTTGCGGCTCGTTTATTAAAAGAAGGAAGAAAACCTTTGCTTGTTGCCTGTGACTTGGTACGACCTGCCGCTGTTGAACAATTGTGTCAACTTGGTGAAAAAATTGGAGTTCCTGTTTATAAGGAAGATAATAAAGATGCTGTAAAAACTGCAAAAAATTCTATTTCTTATGCAAGAAAAAATCAGCATGATACAATTATTATCGATACTGCCGGACGTCTTCAGATTGATGAAGAAATGATGGCTGAACTTGTAAAAATTAAGAAAGCAACTGATCCTGTGGAAGTTTTACTTGTTGCAGATTCCATGACAGGTCAGAATGCTGTTGATATAGCAAAATCTTTTGATGATCAGCTTGGTTTAACTGGTGTAATTCTTACAAAGTTTGACTCTGATGCTCGTGGTGGTGCGGCTTTATCATTAAAAACAATTACTGGAAAACCAATTTTATTTATTGGTACTGGTGAAAAAACTGAAGATTTTGAACCTTTCCATCCTGATAGAATTGCTTCCCGTATTCTTGGTATGGGTGATATTGTTTCTCTTGTTGAAAAAGCTCAGGAAACAGTTGATCAGGAAGCTGCAGCAAAATTACAGAAAAAATTACAGCGTAATGAATTTACATTGCAGGATATGCTTGAACAGTTCCAGTCTGTTAAAAAAATGGGTTCAATGCAGAAATTAATGGAAATGCTTCCAGGAATGAATGGTATAGATCCAAGTCAGATGGATTTAAGTTCATTAAAGAAAAACGAAGCAATTATTCAGTCAATGACTTTTAAAGAAAGATTGAATCATCTTATCATTGGTCCAAGCAGAAGAAAAAGAATTGCAAAGGGTTCCGGAACTTCTGTTGCTGATGTAAATAAACTTTTAAAACAATTTGAAAAAACTAAGCTTATGATGAAAAAAGTTTCCCGAAATCGTGGAATGCAGGGAAAAATGATGAGTCAGCTTGGAATTGATCCTTCTGCAATGGGAGGAATGGGTGGTGGAATGCCAGCCGGTCTTGATATGAATAGCTTGAAAGGTATGGATATGAAACAGCTTGCAGAAATGGCAAGACGTTTTAAACGATAGTAATATCTGGAAAGTAAAGACGCTATGGTTCAGGTTGATTTAACTCAAGATACATATTCTTCTTTTGGTAAAAATATTTCAGAAATTATTTTAAATTCAAAACGAAAATTATCTGAAGAAGAAAAAGAAATTCTTATTAAAAATAGAAATATTAATGATGATCCTTCCTGGGAAAATATTTATGTTTCTTCAGAGGAAGGGGCTTTTAATCCGGAATTAATTCAATCATGTAAATTTTCTGGAACAATTGTTTTTGGTGCTCTAAAAAAAGCAAAAATTACATTTAATGATTTACATCTTGATTGTGGAATTTACAATTCCTATTTATGTGATGTTATTACCGGTGATTTTAATGTAATTTATAATGTTTCATATTTAAATAATTATCGTCTTGGTAACAGAGTAATTCTTTTTAATATAAAAGAAATGTGCTGTACAAATCATTCAAAATTTGGAAATGGAATTCTTAAAGGTGGAGAACCGGAGGAACATCGGGTTTGGATTGGTGTTGCCAATGAAAATGATGGCCGTAGAGTTTTACCATTTGAATCAATGATTCCTGCAGATGCTTATTTATGGTCACATTACAGAGATGATGAAGAGTTACTTAATAGATTTGTAGAATTAACAGAATATGGTACATCAAAAGATTTAGATACAATTGGTTTTGTTGATGATGATTCTGTAATTAAGAATACTAATATTGTAAAAGATACAAAAGTTGGGAAATGTGCTTATATTAAAGGTGCATTAAAACTTAAAAATATTACAATTCTTTCTTCCGAAGAGGAAAAAACTCAGATTGGGGAAGGAGTTGAAATGGTAAATGGAATTCTTGGATATGGATGCCATGTTTTCTACCAGGCAATTGCAGTTAGATTTGTAATCGGAAGAAATTGTCAGGTTAAATATGGAGCCCGCCTGTTGAATTCTGTATTAGGTGATAATTCTACAGTTTCATGTTGTGAAATTTTAAATAATCTTATATATCCATTCCACGAACAGCATCACAATACTTCATTCCTGATTGCAACAACTGTTATGGGACAATCAAACATTGCTGCCGGTGCAACAATTGGAAGTAATCATAATTCAAGAAGTCCTGATGGTGAAATTTTTGCAAAGCGTGGATTTTGGCCAGGTCTTTGTTCTGATTTTAAACATAATTCAAGATTTGCCTCTTTTGATTTAATTTCAAAAGGCAGCTATCAATATGAACTTGATATTCCTTATCCTTTTGCCTTGGTTTCTCCTGGACAGGGTGATAATCCAGCTATATCAATTATTCCAGCCTGGTGGTTCATGTATGACATGTTCGCCATTTCCAGAAATAAAAATAAGTTTATTAAGAGAGACCGTAGAAAAATAAAGGTTCAAAATATTGAAACCGATCCAATGGCTCCTGATACAATGCAGGAAATTTTAGTTGCTTTAGACAGGATTATTGGTTTAACTGCAGATTATTTACAGTCTATCGGTTTTGAACTGATGAAAGATATTACCGAAAGAAAAATTATTTATCAGATTGCAAAAGATTATCTCCATCAGCATCCGGATGCAGTTTTTGCTTTAATGGATAATCAGTGCCAGAAAAAATACGGAGCAGTTATTAATAAACCTGTAAAAGCATATAAAACATATCGAAAGGTTGTAAAATACTATGCTGTTCGTTCCTTAATGGAATATTGTATTGGTGAAAAAGTTGATTCATTGAATTATGAATTGATTGAAAAAATTAGAAAACTTCCTCTTTATACAGAATGGGAAAATGTTGGTGGACAGATAATACCTTCTGAAAGAATTCAGGAACTTTTTGGTCAGATAAAAAATGGTACAATAAATAATTGGGAAAGCGTGCATCAGTTTTATAACATGTGCCAGTGTTCTTATGAACAGTATAAAGTTAGACATGCTTTGTATCTTCTGGAACAATTATATTCAAGGCCAATTGAACAGTTTTCAATGGATATTTATAGAAATGTTATTGAAGATGTTCGGGCTTATGCTTGTGATATTTATAATGCGGCTTTAAAATCCAGGGAAAAAGATTATACAGATTATTTCAGAAATATGGTTTATAGAAATCAGAAGGAAATGGATTGTGTAATTGGTTCTTTAAATGAAAATTCTTTCTTGTTGCAGTTAAAAGAAGATACAAAGGAATTTATTTCCAGACTTCAGGTAATTTTTAAAGGCTTAATTTAACTTTACTTGACTTTTAGAACAATTTGTTTTAATCTAAATTTATATGAAATATATGAACTTGCTACTACTATTATTACAGTTTTCTCGAAAATAACCGTGACTGATGGGTAGTGTTAAGTTTTTGTTTATAAATTAAAGCAAATTACAAGGATCTGTCGAAGTTACGGCGGATCTTTTTTTTTGCATGTAGGAGATAAAAAATGAAAGTAAACGGTAAGTACAAACCATTTGAACCAGTTCCAGAGTTTAATCGAACATGGCCAACAAAAAACATTACAAAAGCGCCAATCTGGTGTTCAGTTGATTTACGTGATGGTAATCAGGCTCTTATTAATCCAATGGGAGTTGAACAGAAACTTGAATTTTTTGATCTTCTTGTAAAATTAGGATTTAAAGAAATTGAAGTTGGTTTTCCTTCAGCATCTGATACAGAATTTAATTTTATGCGTCGTCTTATTGAAGAAAACCATGTTCCTGAAGATGTAAAATTACAGGTATTATGTCAGGCTCGTGAACATTTAATTAAAAGAACTTTTGAATCATTAAAAGGTTGTAAAAAGGCTATTTTCCATCTTTACAATTCAACAAGTCCTGCACAGAGAAATTATACTTTTGGTAAAACAAAAGAAGAAATCAAACAGATTGCAATTGATGGTATTCGTTGTGTAAAATCTTGTCTTTCAATGAGCGAAGGTACAGAAATTCAGCTGGAATATTCTCCAGAAAGTTTTTCTACAACAGAAATCGATTATGCATTGGAAGTTTGTGAAGCAGTTGTTAAAGAATGGGGTGATGCTGCTGATGAAAATCACAAAGTAATTTTGAATTTGCCAACAACTGTTGAATGTGCTATGCCAAATCAATTTGCAGATCAGATTGAATATTTCTGCCAAAACATTTCTAACAGAGAAAATCTTATTATTTCTTTACACAATCACAATGACCGTGGAGAAGGGGTTGCTCAGTGTGAACTTGGACTTTTAGCAGGTGCTGACCGCGTTGAAGGTTGTCTTTTTGGAAATGGTGAAAGAACTGGAAACCTTGATATTGTAAATGTTGGTTTGAATATGTTTACACAGGGAATTGATCCAGAACTTGATTTTACAAATGTACCAGCAATTGCTGAAGTTTATCAGAGACTTACAGGTATGCCAATTTACGAAAGAATGCCTTATGTTGGAGAATTAGTATTTACAGCTTTCTCTGGTTCTCATCAGGATGCAATTAGAAAAGGTATGGCTGCACGTGTTAAAATGGAAGAAAATGCTTTGTGGGATGTTCCTTATCTTACAATTGATCCACATGATATTGGTCGTCAGTATGAAGGTATTATTCGTATTAATAGTCAGAGTGGAAAAGGTGGAGCTGCTTATATTCTTGAAAAATTCTTTGGAGTTATTGTTCCAAAAGCTATGCATCCATTCTTGGGAAATGTTATTAAAAATACATCTGATAAGTTGCAGCGTGAAATTTCTAATGAAGAAGTTTATACTGCATTTGCAGATGCATGGTTGAATACAAAGGCTCCATTAACTGTAAAAGATATTACAGAAAGACATATTGAAGGTGAACGCGGTTCTGATGATGATGAAATGGTAGCTGCAATGGCAACTGTAGTTTGGGAAGGAAAAACTTATGCTATTTCTGCTAACGGAAATGGACCTTTGGATGCTTTTGTAACTGCTATGAAACAGACTCCAGCTCCAAAATTCAATATTGTTTCTTTCCATGAACATTCTATTGGTTCTGGTTCAAATACAAAAGCAATGGCTTATGTTCATATTACAAAAGAAGATGGTGAAGATGCATGGGGCGTTGGATTAAGTTCTAACGTTGGACGTGCTGGTGTTGCCGCTGTAGTTTCTGCGTTGAACTTTAAGTTGTAATAAAAAGTATTATCTTCAAAGTTTATATATATAATTTTTTAAGGTGGCTTAGATGTAATAGGCCACCTTTTTTATTATCTATAAGCCTGCATCTTATGAAGATTTCTATTGAATAGTGTGTAGCACCAAGTTTTGTATACTTTATAATGGTGAGATGCCGAAATTAATTCGGCATGACAGGTAAACAGTCATTCTGGAAAAAAATGTCATCCTGAACTTGTTTCAGGATCTCACTCTCGAAACAAACACCTCTGTCTCCGGTTTTACATTTAAAGGAAATATATAACCGCAGATAAACGCTGATGCACGCAGATAGTTCATTTTAATATTTAAGTTTTTTTGTGGTGTGGGAAATAGTAAAGGTAGAATAAGATGTATCTTGTGTATTAAGTTTAACTTTATAAGTTTCAACTGAAATATGTTGTAAAAAAACTTTAATATCGGCGTTTATCTGTGTGAATCTGCGGTTTGTTATTATTTCGAACAATAACCTCTGTCCCAGGTTTTTGTGCACTTAATTGTAGTGAGATGTCGAAATAAATTCGGCATGACAGAAAATCTGTCACCCTGAACTTGATTCAGGGTCTCACCAAGGATTTAGAAAAAGATAATTAGTGAGATGCCGAA
>JAKSTJ010000020.1 GCA_024402635.1 Treponema sp.
AAAGCTGATTAAGAACAATTTTTGTAATTGCACCTTTTTTAAGATCAACTACAAGTCTCATACCTACACGGTCTGAAGTTTCATCATTGGCATCAACAATACCTTCAATTACTTTTTCATCTTTAAGTTCATTAATCTTCTTAATAATATTTGTTGTATTTACTCCATATGGAACTTCTGTAAATACAATTTTCTCTTTACCTTTTTTATCTGTTTCAATTGTGAATTTAGAACGGATTGTAACTCTACCGCGTCCTGTTGTATATGCTTTTTTAATTCCAGAAGTACCATAAATAATACCTCCAGTTGGGAAGTCAGGACCTTTAATATGATGCATTAATTCATCAATAGAAATATCAGAGTTATCAATATAAGCAGAAATTGCAGCAGCTACTTCTCTTAAGTTATGAGAAGGCATATTTGTTGCCATACCAACGGCAATACCTGTTGTACCATTACACAAAAGGAATGGGAATGCAGCTGGAAGTACAGATGGTTCATCACAAGTATCATCAAAGTTACGAACCATATCAATTGTATTTTTCTTAATGTCTGCAACCATTTCTTCAGTGATTTTAGACATTTTAGCTTCGGTATATCGGTAAGCAGCAGCAGGGTCACCGGCAATTGTACCAAAGTTTCCCTGTGGAGTTACTGTTGTATAACGCTGAGCAAAATCCTGTCCAAGACGAACCAAAGCATCATAAACTGAAGCATCACCATGAGGATGATAATGTCCAAGTACATCACCAACGATGGTAGCACATTTTTTAGTTTTACCACCTGCTGTTAAATGAAGTTCGTCCATAGAATACATAATTCGACGATGAACTGGTTTTAGACCATCTCTAACATCTGGTAACGCACGCTGAACAATTACAGACATTGAATAATCAATATAAGCCTGTTTAACTTCATCTTCAATTGGAATCTTTATAACTGATCCACCTTCCGGTGTTTTAATTTCTTCTAACATTTTTTATTTTCCTTGTTATTCCCAATTTATTTTGAAATCTCTATTTAATCATAAAAAATCAGAATAAATAATCTAACTATCGGTTGGTAGTTTTAACTAAATATCCAGATTTGCATAACTTGAATTTGATTCAATGAACTCACGACGAGGTTCAACTTCTTCACCCATACAAACAGTAAAAATCTTATCTGCTGCAATTGCGTCTGGTATTGTTACTACACGCATCTTTCTGTGAGCAGGATCCATTGTAGTTTCCCAAAGCTGTTTACCATCCATTTCACCAAGACCTTTATAACGCTGAACATCTGCTTTATCTCTCTGTTCTCCAAGAGCATCAAGAGCAGCATCACGTTCTGCATCTGAATAACAATAAACAGGTTCTTTCTTTCCAAGCTGAACTTTGAATAAAGGTGGCATAGCAAGATATACATAACCATTTTCAATAAGCTGAGGCATATAACGGAAGAAGAAAGTCAAAAGCAATGTTCGAATATGAGAACCATCGACATCGGCATCGGCCATAATAATGATTTTATGATAACGTAATTTATCAATGTTAAAATCTTTACCAATACCAGTTCCAAGAGTATTGATTACAGGTTCAAGTTTTTCATTTTTAAGAACTTTATCTGTATCAACTTTTTCAACATTAAGCATTTTTCCCCAAAGAGGAAGAATAGCCTGAGTTTTTGAATCTCTACCCTTTTTTGCAGAACCACCGGCAGAATCACCTTCGACAATGTAAACTTCACAAATTTCTGGATTATCTTTGATTGAACAGTCAGAAAGTTTTTCTGGTTTTTTATATCCAGTAAGACCTGACTTTTTACGTGAAGCATCTTTTGCCTTACGAGCAGCAATTCGAGCTGTAGCTTCACCAATTGATTTTTCAAGAACTTTTTCCAATACCTGAGGATTCTGTTCAAAGAAAATTGTAAGTTTTTCTTTTACAAGAGCATCTACAATTCCTCTAACTTCAGGATTACCAAGTTTATCTTTTGTCTGACCAACAAATTCTGGTTCAGGAACTTTCATTGAAAGAACAGCAACTAATCCGGCACGAACATCATCACCATTAAGTTTTTCATATGGATCTTCTTTTGGATCAAGTTTTCCATCTTTTTTAGGCATTTTCTTTTTTAATTTTTCATTACTATCAAGAGCTTTTGAAAGAACAAAAAGAAGTGCAGATCTAAAACCATCAAGATGAGTACCACCATCTCCAGTTCTAATATCATTTACATAAGTATGAATATTTTCTGAATAAGATTCATTGTACTGGAAAGCAAGCTCTGTAATTACAGTTCCTTTTTCAGGATCATCGTATTGCTTGTCACCAACAATATAAATTGGTTCTTCTGGATATTTAAATTTAGCTTTAGAGTTAAGTTCTTTTACATAATGAACAATTCCGCCTTCATATTTAAGAACTTCTTCTTTTGGAGTTTCAAGACGTTCATCACGGAAAGTAATTACAATTCCACTATTCAAGAAAGCCAGTTCTTTTAAGCGCTGAATAAGAACATCCCAGTCATAAGTTGTTGTTACTGTAAAAATTGATTTATCTGCTTTCCAGCGAATGATTGTTCCAGTTTCATCAGTATCACCAATAACTTCAACTTTTGTCTTTGGAATACCTCGTTCATATTTCTGACGATGAATATGACCATCACGTTTTACAGTTGCTTCCATCCAGTCTGAAAGAGCATTAACACAGGAAACACCAACACCATGCAAACCACCAGAAACTTTATAGGCATTTTTTTCAAATTTACCACCGGCATGAAGTTTAGTAAGAACGAGTTCCAATGCACTAATTTTTTCATCAGGATGAATATCTACAGGAATACCACGACCATTATCTTCAACACGAACAACATCATCTTTTTCAAGTGCAACAACAATATTGTCACAAAATCCAGCCATTGCTTCATCAATTGAGTTATCAACAGTTTCATAAACAAGATGATGAAGACCTTTAGGTCCAGTTGATCCAATATACATACCAGGTCTTTTTCGAACCGCTTCCAGTCCTTTTAAAACCTGAATACTACTTGCACCGTAATTTTCAGCCATTATTATATCCTTTGATTATTTTTTGAGAACGTTTACTTTTTTAACCCAGATTTTTTCCCCTCAAATCTGATAAAAATAAACGCTATATATATGAATATAAAGAATATTATATACCACTTTTTATTAAAATTCAATGAATAAACTACCCTGTGATAGTTTTAATATATCTTGAAGAATTTAATTAAGTCATAGATAATAAACTCATGTCTGAAAATTTATATAAAGAAGCATGGAAATATGCTTTAGATGAAATTCATAATCAATACATAGCAGAAGATAAAGAAAGAGAATTTATTTTTAATTTTAATATGAATTATGTTGAAGATGACAACAATCTTATTAAAGTTTCCGTTGCTTCAAATTTCATGAAAAATCAGGTAATAACAAAAGGTTCTCTTGAAATTGTTGAAAATAAACTTAGAGAAATCACAGGTCAATCAGACATTAAATTAGATTGTATTATTCAAACTGAAAAATCAAATTCAGAAGAATCAAAAGATGATTTTTATCAGGAATTAATTAAAAATGAACCTGAAAAAGAAAAAATTAATGAACCTTCTTCTGAAGAAATTTTTATAAAAAGAAAACCAGTTTTACAGGAAGAATTTACTTTTGATACTTTTGTTCCTGGTGATAATAACGAATATGCTTATAAAGCAGCCATTGCAGTTGCACAGAATCCTGGTAAAAAATTTAATCCAATTCTTTTTTACGGCGGTTCAGGTTTAGGAAAAACTCACCTTATGAAAGCAATTGGTAATTATATTTCTGTAAACAACGAAGAAAAACTTAAAATTTGTTATGTAACAGCTGAAACTTTTACAAATGATTATACAAATTCACTGGTTTCTAAAAAAATGAATGAATTTCAAAATAAATATAGAAATAATGATGTTTTGTTATTAGATGATATTCACTTTTTACAAAATAAACCTGCTTTACAGGAAGCCCTTTTCTATACTTTTGATGAACTTCATTTAAAAGAAAAACAAATGGTATTTACATGTGACCGTCCTATTAAAGAAATTAAAACTATGACAGACAGACTTGTAAGCCGTTTAGGAAATGGTTTGAGTATAAATCTTGATCCTCCTAATTATGAAACCAGATATGCAATTCTTCAGAAAAAAATTGAATTGAAAGGCAAATATCTTGAACCAGAAATAATTGATTACATTGCAAATAATGTTGTTTCAAATGTTCGTGAACTTGAAGCTGCCTTAAATAGAGTTTTTGGTTATGCAGATCTTATTGGAAAAAATCCTACACTGGAAATTGCAAAAAGTCAGTTAATTGATATTTTCTCAAAACCAACAAATAAAACAATAAAAGTTGAAACAATTCAAAAAGTAATTGCAAATGCATATCAGGTTTCTGTTTCTGATTTAAAATCTGTAAAACGTGATAAAAAATTTGTAATTCCAAGACAGATTGCAATTTATCTATCAAGAGAATTAACAGAAATGGCATTAATGGAAATTGGAAACGAATTTGGTGGAAAAGATCATACAACAATCATGCATGCCTGTAAAAAAATTGATGATTTAATAAAAACAGATCCTTCATTAGATTCAAGAATAAAAGCTTTTACTCAGGAGATTAAAGAATATAAAGATGACTAATCATTCTAAACTAACAAGTGTTAATTTAAAGTGCATAAGTCATAATAAAATTGTGGATAAATGTTTGATTATTAAGTAAAATGTTAATATGTGAATTTAAAGTGAATTCATATACCAAATTTATTAACAATCTAATTTGTTATAATATAAAGAATTAAATTTGTTATCCACAGAATTCACATACCTTATTATTACTATTATTAAATTTATATAAATTTATAATAATTAATAAAGTTCATAACTCAGTAAAAAAACTAAAGGAGATATAAAAACATGAAATTTACATTTGATAGAGATGCAATGATAAAAGAAATTGCAGTAGCTCAGGAAATTATTACTAATAAAAGTGCTATATCTATTCTTTCTAATATTTTAATTATTGCTGAAAATAATGAACTTATTATTAAAGCTACAGATTCAACAGTAAAATTTACAACTACTCTTCCAGTAGATATTCAACAGGAAGGAAGAACTACAATTTTCTGTGATAAATTCATGAGTATTATTTCTTCTTTGCCACCAGGTGATATTGAATTTATTCAGGAAGATATTGGTGTAACAATCAGACCAACTGCTAAAAAAGTTAAATTCCAGCTTAAAAGTCAGGCAAGTGATAAATTTCCAGAAATTGGAACTTCTGAAAATATTCCTTTTTTTGAAGTACCTGCAAAAGATTTTAAGGAAATGATTAAACAGACAATTTTTGCAGTTTCAGAAGATAGAAACCGTCACTTTATGACAGGCGTTTATTTTGTAAAAAATGGCGATACATTAACAATGGTTGCAACAGATGGAAGACGTCTTTCTTGTGTAAATAAAGTTGGTTTAAATGTTCCTGATTTTCAGCCATCAATTGTTCCAACAAAAATATTAAATTGTATTTTGAAAAATGCTTCAGATGAAGGAAATATTGAAGTTTCAGTTATTGATAAATCAATTTTTGTTAAATTTGGAAGCATGGAATTTTCATCAGTTTTAATTGATGGTCAGTTCCCAAATTATCAGAAAGTTATTCCAGAAAATCTTTCAATGTCAATTATGGTAAATAAAGCAGATTTAACTGAAGCTTTAAGACGTACAACTATTATGATTGATAAAAAAGCAAGTAAGATTATTTTCAAAATTTCTTCAGGTGTATTAAAAATTATTTCTCCAGATTCAGATATGGGAAATGCAGATGAAGAAATTCCTTGCAGATATGATGGAAATGAAATCAATATGGGATTAAATTTTAATTATATTATTGATCCTTTAAAAGTAATTGATTCAGAAAATGTTGTTTTTGATTTTAATGTAAATGAAAATAATGATGTTTCAAAAGCAGTTATTATGAGATCTGAGCCAGCTTCTGATTATTTACATGTAATAATGCCAATGAACTAATAAAATACTTTAAATATAAAAGAGTATTTAATGGGATTTTTATATCAGACATTTTATAATTTTAGAAATCTTAAAAACGATACAATAGACCTTTCTTCGCGAGAGGTCTATTTTGTTGGTGAAAATGGGCAGGGAAAAAGTAATATTCTTGAATCATTATATTATTCTGCTTATGGGATTTCTTTTAGAACACACATAGATTCTCAAATTGTAAAAAATGGTGAAAAAGATTTTAGTTTGATTTCCATGTTTAAAAAAAATGAAAATGATGCCAATAGAGTTTCAATCATTTTTGAAAATGGGAAAAAGAAAATCGACAAAGATGGTAAAAAAATTCAGGATAGAAAAGATTTAATTAACACTATTCCCTGTATTTTATTTTGTCATGATGATTTAAAATTTGCAGTTGGTGAACCTGAATGTCGCAGATTTTTTATAGACCAGTCATTAACTTTATATGATTCTTTATATATTGATGATATAAGAAATTATAAAAAAATATTAAAAACCAGAAATTTAATCTTAAAAAATCATGAATATGAAATGCTTGATGTTTATGATAATCAAATGGCGAAATTTGGTGCTGTAATTCAGGATAAAAGAAAAAAGGCCGTTTTTAATTTTAATCAGATTTTTGGAAATATTTTTAAAGAAGTAACAGGAATTGAAGGTCTTTCTATAGTTTATGAACCTTCCTGGAATAAATTAAATTCACTAAGTGAAGAAGAAATATTAAATTATTTAAAAGATAAAAGAGAATCAGATTTTAATATGGAAACTTCTATGTCTGGCCCTCATAGAGATAGAATTAATTTTATGTTAGAAAATAAACCTTTTATCCCTATAGCTTCAACGGGACAATGCAGATTGATTGCATTAATTTTAAGAGTAGCTCAATCAATTTATTTTACCCGTTCAACTGGTTTAAAACCTGTTTTACTTATGGATGATGTTTTACTGGAACTGGATCCTGATAAAAGAGCAAAAATTACAGCAATGCTTCCGGAATATGAACAATTATTCTGTACTTTTTTACCTGGTGAACCATATGAACGCTATATGAAAGACACAACCAGAATTTATAAAATTAATAAGGGAGAATGGAGTGAATAATATAATTAATTGTTCAGATTTAATAACAAATGTAATTAATATGTCTTCAGTTTCTGGAAATGAACTTCCTGATGTGTGGAAAAAAGTAGTATCTAAAATTAAAACTTTTAATGATTCTGAAGATTGTGAAAAAAGAATGCCTATTGGAGAACGTCTTTCTTCTAATACAAGAGTTGTAGATTTAAAAAATGGAGTTCTTCTTATTGAAACAGATCATCCTGGATGGATTCAATATTTAAAAATTTACCAGAAATTTATTATTACTGGTATTAAAAGAGAAATTTCAAATGTGAAAATAAATTCTCTTGCTTTCAGAGTAAAAGGCAGTGATTTCTGTTTAACTAATAATTATGAAGATCAGGTAAAAAAAGAAAAAGATAAAATGAATGATTTTTATGAAAAACAGGAAAAAACTTTGGAAAAACTTGAAGTAAAACGGGAAGAATCAAAAGAATTACCACCAGAGTTAAAGGAAAAATTTGACAGCCTTATGAAAACTATGTTGACCAATTCAGAAAATTAATGATATATTTTGTTACTATTCTATTTTAAATCTTAAAATTATTATAAATTCACTGTTTTTGGGTTTTAATAATTAAAAAATAAATAAGGAGTACGTTCCATGAAAAGAACATATCAACCAAGTAAAGTAAAACGCAATAGAAAATTCGGATTCAGAGCGCGTATGGCTACAAAAGGTGGTCGTAAAGTTTTAGCAAGAAGACGTGCTAAGGGCCGAGCTAAACTTACAGTTTCTGACGAAAAGAAAAAATACTAATCACTGAATATAGGGATGGAAACAGACTTAATAAAAACGGGATTTTTTAAACGTGAAGAGCGTATAAAAAATCCCGCTGATTTTAAAAAGCTGTTTAAGACAGGAACAAAGATAAGTATTCCAGGAGCTAAATTATTTTTTCTAAAAAATAATCTGGATATGAACCGAGTAGGTTTTCCTTTGATTCGTGGCTACGGTAACGCGGTCGAAAGGAACTTATCAAAAAGATACAGCCGAGAAGTCTATCGTTTATTAAAATCACATCTGAACACCGGATATGATATGTTATTTCTTATATATCCTGGAAACGACTCGTTCAGCACGCGATGTGATCAAATTCGTTTATTATGTCAAAAGGCAGGATTATTTAACGAATAAATAGTCCTAAAAAGTAAAAAGGAAGCCACAGTGAAATCTATTTTAAATAGATTAAAGAATGGTTTAAAAAAATTTTTTATAAAGTTTTTTTGTTTTCTTATACGAGCTTATCAGATTTGTATTTCTCCATTGCATCCTCCATGCTGCAGATTTACTCCAACTTGTTCTGCATATGCACTGGAAGCAATTAAAAAATATGGACCTGTTAAGGGTCTCTATTTGTCTATAAAACGAATTCTTAAATGCAATCCATATCACGAAGGTGGATACGATCCAGTTCCATGATAATAATGTAAGGAGATAAATATGATTGAAAAAAATACTATTTGGGCAATTGTATTATCAACAATCGTAATTATTGGAGCATATTTTGTTCTTCCATTAGTTATGAATAAAAATGCACCAATCCCAGAAACTCCTGCTGCAGAACAAGTTGCTGAAGAAACAGCAAATAAAAATGTTTCAAACGAAATTGTAGCAGTAGAAAATAATTCTGAAGAAATAACAGAATCAACAGACGCTGAAGAAGAAGTTGAAGAAGTTAAATCTGTTGAAGAATTTATAACTTATAAAAACGATTTAGTAGAAGTTATCTTTACTACAAAAGGTGGAGATATTGTTAGTTATAAACTCTTAAAACACAATGATACTGACTCAAACGATTTTGTTCAGTTATCAGACAATATTAATGATAAAAACAGAACTTGTGCTATTGCATTAGGATCTTCTGAAAAAGAAATTATTAATGAAATATTCAATTTTAAGAAAGATGAAAAAAATCCAAATGTATTCTTCTTTACAAAAGATTTTAAAGTAAACGGAAAAAAAGTTTCTTTAGGAAAAAGATACACATTTGAACCAGAAGAATATATGTTCAAGCTTGAAGTTTTAGTTCATTCAGATTCAGGTTTGGATATTAATGGAGCAGCTTATACTTTAAGAACTTCTCCACAGATTGGTCCATATTTTGACGCTAAACAGAACAGATATGAAAACCGTCAGTTTATTGCTTTTGATGGAAAAAAATCTAAAAAGAACATACTTGCTGATGGACAGTTCAAAAAATACGAAAAAGATTTTGTTTGGGGTGGTATTGCAGGTAAATACTTTGAAGAAATTGTTATTCCTGAATCACTTGGTATTTTAAATAATCCTTACTACTCTTCTTCAATCGAAGTAAAGAAAAAAGATAAAGATTATGCAAATGCACAGGCAATGTTCGAAAGAAAATCTTTCACAGATAAAGATGTAAAAGATTCTTATTTTATGTATTTTGGTCCAAGAAATGAAAAAGATGTAAAAATCTATAATAATTCTGACACAAACAAATGGAACTTAAGTGGTATTAAACTTTCTGAAAGTTTACAGACAAGCGGATGGCTTAGCTGGCTTGAAAATATCCTTAAATGGTGTCTTGAAAAACTCCATCTTCTTATTAGTAACTGGGGTCTTTGTATTATTATTCTTACACTTATTCTTAAACTTTTATTGTTCCCTCTTTCAAAGAAACAGTCTATGGGAACATTAAAAATGCAGCAGTTACAGCCACAGATTAAAATTGTTCAGGAAAAATATAAAGATGACAAACAGCGTCAGCAGATTGAATTGCAGAAAATCTATAAAGAGGCAAATTATAATCCTGCAAGCGGATGTTTACCATTGATTTTCCAGTTCCTGATTATTTTTGCAATGTATAACTTGTTCAATAACTATTTTGAATTCCGTGGTGCATCGTTTATTCCTGGCTGGATTCCAGATTTAACTGCTGGTGATAGCGTTTATACTTTTGAAGGAAATGGAATCTGGTTACTTGGTAATCATATTCGTATTCTTCCAGTTGTTTACGTAGCTTCACAGATTTTATTCAGTATTATTACACAGACAACAAATGCAACAGCTAATGGAATGAGCATGAAAATTATGACATATGGTATGCCAATTTTCTTCTTCTTCTTGTTCTATAATGCTCCATCTGGACTTTTGATTTACTGGATTACAAGTAACGTATTCCAGATGATTCAGCAGTTTATTATTAATGCAATGATGAAATCTAAAAAAGCAGAAATGGAAAATAAAGTTCCTGCAAAAAAAACAGGTAAATCAACAAAGAAATAATTAGGACGGAAAATAATGACTTACGAATTTGAAGGTAAAACAGAAAAAGAAGCTATTGAATTAGCTGCAGCAGAATTAAATCTTGAAAAAGATCAGTTTGATGTTGAAATTCTTGAAACTCAGAAAAATTCATTGTTTAAAAAAGGTTATGTTAAAATCAGAGTTGTAACTTTAGATGATGATAAACCACGTTCTTATGAAAATAAAAACATGGAAGAAAATTATTCAAGAATTGTAACAGAACCTCTTCCACAGGGTGAATTTGAAAGCAAACTTATTGAATTCATTACAAGCGTTATTGAAAAAATGGGTTATGATGTAAAAGTTTCAATTTCATATAGAGAAGATAAAAAAATTGGAATCAGACTTGAATCATCTCATTCTTCAATTTTAATTGGTCGTAAAGGTAAAAATCTTGATGCATTACAGCTTTTAGCTAACATTTATGCAGGAAGACTTGGACATGAAGAAATCAGAATTATTCTTGATACAGAAAATTATAGAATTAGACGTGAAGAAACTTTAGTTAGACTTGCTTATACAACAGCAGATAAAGTAAGAACTAGTCATAATTCTATTCTTCTTGAACCAATGAACCCATTTGAAAGAAGATTAATTCATACTACATTAAATGATATTCCAGATGTTGAAACCAAAAGCGAAGGAGATGGTTTATATAAACAGGTAAGAGTTTTATATAAAGGTATTCGCTAGAGGTATTTAATGAAAAAATTATTTAGTTTTTTGATTGCATCAATTTTATTTGTATCATCTGTTTTTGCTGATCAATCTGAAATAAAAAAATTGGTAAATTCAAAATACTATGATGAATTAGTTAAAAATGGATCTGTTAAGATTTTCCATAAAACTAATGAAATGGACTTGGTTTTATTACCATCATCTGTTTATAAATCTAAGATAAATGCAGGTAGAGTAAAAAAGACAAACAAAGCATTTTTATTTGAAAGTTTATTTTATCTTAAAAAAGCAGATTTAATAAAATCAAGCAATTCCAATGACAAGGATTTGAATATAAGTGATGCATCTCGAATTATGAGATCAATTTCTTCAATGCAAGGCATAACTTATTATTCAAATTCTAAAAAGAAGGACAGAATTTTGTATGATAAAGCATATACAATTTCTGATCCTTCAAGTAAAACTGCTGTTCCTGATAAAAATACAGGCAGTGCAGACGGTAAAGAATTATATTGTTTATTAAACGATGCTAGTTTTGGTATTACACGATATAAATTGAATTACAGTCAGTGTGAAAAAGAATTATATACAACATTTACAACAACCGATGCTTTTGGAGTAGGACTTATAACTGGTATTAAACCTGGAGATTTAAGAATTAATATTCTTGTAATTGATTGTGGTGACAGTTTCCTTCTCTATCTTGCACCTGATGCTAATTGTATAGATTTTCCTGGCATTGATAAAAAAATTCAGGATTCTCTGATTGCAAGAATGGATTCAATTTATAAATGGTTTATTAAACAATTTTAATTATGAGGTGTAATGTGAAAAGAAATATAAAATATTTAGCTGGATTTTTAATGATTTTTTCTTTAGTTTCTGGAATGTCTTGTAAATCTAAAGAAACAGTTAATAAAACAGAAGTGAAAAAAGATACACCAAAAGTAGAAATAGAAAGAGGAAAAGCAATGAGTTCAATTGAAGGTAAAGACGGATTATTTGCAATTTTGACAACAGAAAAAGGTGAAATTGCACTTGAATTATTTTACAAAGAAACTCCAATGACAGTATCAAATTTTGTTGGATTGGCAGAAGGAACTTTAGATGCAGCAAAAGGAAAACCATTTTATGATGGTTTAAAATTCCATCGTGTAATTTCTGATTTTATGATTCAGGGTGGAGATCCTAAAGGTAATGGTACTGGTGGTCCAGGATATAAATTCCCAGATGAATTTGTTGATGGATTAATTTTTGATAAACCAGGAAAACTTGCTATGGCAAACTCTGGTCCTGCAACAAATGGTTCACAGTTCTTTATTACACACGTTCCAACTGACTGGTTAAACTATAAACACACAATTTTTGGTGAAGTTGTTTATGGTCAGGATGTTGTAAATAAAGTTGCTCAGGGCGATTCAATTATTTCTTTAAAGATTGTTAGAAATGGTTCAGATGCTCAGGCATTTAAAGTTACACAGGAAAGTTTTAATGCTTTAATCGAAGCTCAGAAAAAAGCTGAAGAAGATAAAAAAGCTAAAGCTATGGAAGATGTAATTGCAGGTTGTACAAAAACTTCAGATGGAATTTATTTCAAAGTTCTTGAAGAAGGTTCTGGTAAAGCTGTAGGAAGTGGAACAAATGTTTCTGTTGAATACAAAGGTTATTTAATTGACGGTTCAATTTTTGATGCTTCTAAATATTTCCATCCACAGGGACACGAAGCTCTTGATTTCACAACTGGCGCTGGTCAGATGATTCCAGGATTTGATATGATGGTTCAGGAAATGAAATTAAACGAAGTAAGAAAAATTGTTCTTCCACCAGAATTAGGTTATGGTGAATATGGATATCCTGGAGTAATTCCTGGAAATGCTTATATTTGTTTTGATATAAAGGTTGTTAAATTTTAATAAATCTTTTTAATCAGATCGATTAATTCAGAAGCTGAAATTCCAAGTTCTTTGGCCTCTTTACAGGTTTTTTGAACCAGAATTTCAGCTTTTTCATTTAACTTTAATTGTATTTCATCAGGTTCAATATTACTAACATAAGTTCCACTACCTGTAACGGTTTTTATAAATCCATTTTTATCTAATTCTTCCCAAGCCATTTTTACTGGAATAACTGAAATTTTAAGATCATTTGCAATCTGACGAATTCCAGGAAGTTTTGTTCCTTCTGGTAAAGAGCCATTAATAATCTGACTGCTGATTTGAGAATAAATCTGGGAATAGATAGGTGTTTCTGAAGTATTGTTAATAATAATATTCATTTATTGATTATTTAACTACGAAAGAAACAATTTTTTATTGTTCCAATCGTAGTCAGGTTTTATTTATAAATCTACTTTTTCAAAACGTTTAGCAGAAATTTTATATGTTAAGAACCATCCTGAAATAAAAATAATCAATCCAACTGCCAAAACAGGAAGTTGTTTAATCTGACTTAATGAATCTGTTTGATCCAGCATTTGAATAAAAGGAATATTAAAAACATCTTTTGTCCAAATTGGGAATTCCAGTAAAATCATAAGCGGCCAGAATACCAATGTTGCTTTTAAGAATGCCATTCCAGGTTTTACTGCTTTTTTGTAGAAAGATGTTATAAATACAAACATAAAAAGGCTCATGACAATTAAAACTAAACCATAGAATGCAACATTTCCTTCAATTCCTGCATCATTTTTATTTGGAATAAATAAATTATAAATAATTGAAAAAGGAATTGATAATAAAATGAATACTATTTCGTAGCTGGCAATTAATATACAGCGGGATTTTACAATATCTTTTTTTGTAATTGGTAAAATCATTGAGTATTCAATATCTTTATTTAAGAATGAATTATTAAAAATATAAAGAACACTTACTCCAAAAAAATAAAAAGGTACATAACGTGGATAATTTGGAATAAATACCATTAAACTAAAGATTAAATAAACAAAATTTACAGGTGCAAGACAAAGTTTTAATTCTTTATATAAAAAGTTTTTCATAGTAAATTCTCCTTAACGTTCACAGTGAATCATAATTTCTTCAAGATTTGCTTTTGAAGTTTCGCAGTTAGAAAAATAATCTTTATCCGAAGATAAAATCATTCCTTCAAAACCAAAATTGTGTTTATGTAAACCGATTATTTTAGAATTCAATTCATCTGTTAAATCTTCAGTTTTACCTGAAACAAGAAGATATTTTTCTTTAAAGCTTACAATATCCAATGAATCAAGAATTTTGCCTTCCTTAATGTAAGTAATATAATCAGCACATTTATCAAGATCAGAAGTAACATGAGTTGAAAAAATAATTGAATGTTCACCATCTGCAACATAATTCTGGAATAAAATTACAAGTTCATCACGACTTACAGGATCTAAGCCAGAAGTTGGTTCATCAAGAATAAGAAGTTTTGCATCATGACACATAGCAAGAACAATCTGATATTTTACTTTCATACCAGCTGAAAGGTTTTTAATTAGTTTTTCTTCATCAAGATTAAATTTCTGCATGAGTTCTTTGTAAAGCTGTTCATTCCAGTTAGTAAAAAACCTTTTTGTAACATCGGTGACAGTTTTAATTTTTTTTGTAGAATAAAATCCATCTAATCCAGAAACAAATCCAATGGAATTTTTAATGTCAAATTCATTTGTAGAAATATCAAAACCATTGATTTCAACTTTTCCACTATC
The DNA here is from genome assembly GCA_024402635.1 of Treponema sp. Taxonomy (GTDB): domain Bacteria; phylum Spirochaetota; class Spirochaetia; order Treponematales; family Treponemataceae; genus Treponema_D. Next base: position 14,829 of record JAKSTJ010000020.1, read on the forward strand.
TGGTTTTACAAATTTAAGCATTGTTTTTAGAGTTGTAGTTTTTCCAGCTCCATTTCTACCAATAAATCCCATTATGTATCCAGACTCCAAAGAAAAACTTACATTTTGAAGTTTAAATGAAGGATATGTTTTAGAAAGGTTTTCAATTTTAAGTGAATACATTATAACCTCCAAAAGTGTGTATATTATATATATACACTTTATAGTTGAGAGGAAATAATGTCAACAAATAAATGTAAAGGGAAAACTATTTGTTTAAAATTGGTGGAACTGCAAAGAGGCTTTTTGTTGCTTCATAAATTCTTCTTGCAACAAATGGATTATTCATAGTGTAAAGATGAATTCCCGAAACTCCGTGAGTAACCAAATCAACAATCTGATCAATAGCATAGGCAATTCCCGCATCTCTGATTGCATCTGGATTATCACCATAACGGTCCATCATATCTGTAAATTTTTTTGGTAATACTGCATTTGTCATGCTTACCATTCTTTCAATTGATTTTTTATTAGTTGCAGGCATAATTCCAGCTTCAATTGGAACATTTATACCTTTTATCTGGCAGCGTTCCTGGAAACGGAAGAATTTTTCATTATCAAAGAATAATTGAGATAAAAGATGATTTGCACCTGCGTCAACTTTCTTTTTTAAATTATCAATATCATCATAAACTGAAGGTGACTGAGGATGAAGTTCTGGATAACAGGCACCAAATATTTTAAAGTATTTACCATCTGTTCTAACAGAATCATAAGCTCTGATAAAATTGATTAAATCACTGGCATGAGGAAAATCATTACAAGGTTCTTTGCCTTCTACTCTATCACCACGTAATGCAAGAATATTTTCAATTCCTGCATTCTGGAACTGATCCAGACAATATTTAGCATCAGCTTTTGTCATATTAATACATGGCATATGAATAACTGATTCAACTTTACATTCATCTTTAATTCTTTTAGCGATTCCAAGGGCATTATCACAATTTTCACTACCACCTGCACCAAATGTAACAGAAATAAAATCAGGTTTAAGATCTTTTAATTCATCCAAAGTATTGTAAATAGTATCAATTGGCATGTTTTTCTTTGGAGGGAAAATTTCAAATGAAAAAATTGTCTTTTTATTAAGCTCTGATTCAAATAACATAAAAAAACTCCAGAAAATTAATATCTGGAGTATATCAGAAATTTAAATAAATTAAAATCTATTAGAAGAATACAAAATCGTCTAGTTCAGATTCAATTGCAGATTTATAAGCTTCCTGTGCACAACTTAAATAAGCTTCAAAAACTGGGAAATTTCTGTTTCCTTCTGTAATTCCGGCTCTTACTGAAATTTCTTCTGAAAGGGTTTCTCCATTTATAGTTATGTTGATTTTTATTTCCTGAAGAAATTTTAATAATTTAGCCAGAAGAGATTTTTTTACCAGAATAGAAAAATTATCTCCACCTAATCTGGCAATAGAACCATCTTTTCCCAAAAAAGAAGAGATTTTCTGAGCATATTCCCGAAGAAATGAATCTCCAGTATCGTGAGAGTATTTTTTATTTATTTCGGAAAAATTAATAATGTTCATAAAAATAACCGCAAATTTAGGCATTAAATGACGGTCGGTAATCATTTTTCCAATAGATTTAAAACCTGTAATATTTAAAACGCCGGTTATAGAATCAATGTCTTTTGCTTTTTTTAGTGATTTATACGCATAACTTCGTTCAAAACATGAATAAATAAGATTACATACAAATTCCAGTTCTTTTTTATCGGATTCAGAAAGTTCTTCGTTTTTCTTTATATATAAAATTATCTGGAATTCACCGTCAAATGGAGTTGTATAACAAAAAACAACAGGGTTAGAAATGGATTCATATTTTGAATCATAAATTGTAATATTTTCAATTTCAACTTTTTTAGCAAAAAAATAATCAGACTGTTCTATTGTCAGATTTATTTTGGAAATTATAGAGTTATCAAATAGATTTTTAACAGGTTTTTGAATGTCGTTAGTAAGATTTTTTGTTTTAACAGATAATTCAAAAATATTTGAAAAAAATTGCGAAACTTGTATAGTACTGAACATTTATTTCTCCGATTGTTTGAGGAATTTTATAGAAAAATCGGGTTTTTTTCAATAAGATAGAATGTGGGTGGAAAAATGAGAAATTCTGGACATGCTGATTTACCTCTTCATACTGGTATAGTTCCAAAATGGCTTGCCGATAGAATGATGGTTTTAGGAACATTAATTACAGAATCCCTGGTTGAAAATTATGGTCCAGATGAAGTTTTAGTAAGATTAAGTGATCCTTTGTGGTTTCAGAGTTTTGGTGCAGTAATGGGAATGGATTGGCACAGTTCTGGAATTACAACTTCAGTTTTATATGCTTTAAAAAGAGGTTTAAATCCTCGTGCAAAAGAACTTGGAATATATGTCTGTGGTGGTCGTGGAAAATATTCAAGAATGACTCCTGATGAATTAATTGGAATTGCTGATAAAGAAGGATTAAACGGAAATGAACTGGTAAAAAACAGTAAACTGGTTGCCAAAGTAGATAACAATGCAGTTCAGGATGGATTTCAACTTTACCAGCACAATTTTATTTTAACAAAAACTGGAAACTGGGCCGTTGTTCAGCAGGGAATGAATACGGTAGAAAAGAAAGCCAGACGTTATCACTGGTGTTCTTCCGAATTGCGAAGTTTTGTTGAAGAACCTCATTCTGCAGTTGTTGGAGATAATCGAGGTAAAATTTTAAATCTGACTGATTCAAAGGCTCGGACTGCCAGAGATTCAATTTTAGATTTAAGTTTGCAGCAAACAGATAAAGTGATGCAGGAAATTGTAAATATTGGTAAACCTGCTTCTGAAATAATTTTGTTAAATGGTGGAAAAGTTCAGTCTATAAATACAGGAAAAAAAGAAACTGGTCAGGGCGTTTTATTTCCAGAAATTGAAGCACAATATGAGCAGAATGAACTTTCTAAAAATCAGTTTGAACTTGAAGTAAACGGAAGAAGTATTGTTATGCCTTCTCATCATGATGTTAGAGCAGAAGATGTTGATTTAAAACGTCTTGGTGGGGTTTTAGCAACTGCTTATGAAAGTCAGCCAAAGGATTTTGAAAGTCTTCTCTTAACTCCAGGTCTTGGTCCCAGAACTTTACAGTCTCTTTCTTTAGTCAGCGAAGTTATTTATGGAACACCATCAAGATTTTCTGATCCGGCAAGATTTAGTTTTGCTCATGGTGGTAAAGATGGACATCCTTTCCCAGTTCCTCTTAAAATTTACGATGAATCTATAAGAATATTACGGGATAGTATTGAAAAATCAAAATTAGGTTATAAAGATAAATCTGAATGTATAAAACGACTTCATACAACTGCTTTGAATATTGAAAAAAATTGTTCTCCAGAAGTTGATTTTGATGCTGCAATTAAATTTGAACGAGAACACTCAAAGGAATGGGATGGAAGAACAGTTTAATTTTAATGATTATCCTATTGGAAATCATCTTGAAGAAATAAGCAATTCATTAAAAAATTCTCCTAATCATTGTTTGATTTTAACTGCAGAAACAGGTGCCGGAAAATCTACAGTTTTACCTTTATGGTTATTGCAGCAGTTTAAAGGTTCAATAATTATGACTGAACCAAGACGACTTGCAGTTTTAGGAGTTGCAAACAGACTTTCTGAAGAATTGAATCAGGAATGTGGAAAAACTATTGGATATAAAATTCATCTTGAAAATAAAATTTCAGCAGAAACCAGAATGGAAATTGTTACAGAAGGGATTTTGGTCAGAAATTTACAAAATGATCCGGCATTAGAAAAGTATAATCTGGTGATTTTAGATGAATTTCATGAACGTTCTGTAAATACTGATTTAGCGCTGGCTTTTATAAAAGAAGCAATGGAATTGCGGGATGATTTGTTTTTGATTGTTATGTCCGCAACAATTGATACTAAAAAATTGTCAGATTATTTAGGAAATGAAACTCCAGTTTTGAAAATTCCCGGCCGTTTGTTTCCGGTTGATGTTGTTTATGATGAAAAATCTGATGTAAGTAAAGCTGTAATAAAAGAACTTGATTTAACAAAAAAAGGTAATATTTTAGCATTTTTGCCTGGAATTAGTGATATTCGTTCATGTGAAGAAGAATTGTTGCAGGAATTAAAAAATAGTGATGTGGAATTGCATATTCTTCATTCCTCTGTTTCTTTGGAACAGCAAAAACGGGCATTAAAAGAAAATGGCAGGCGAAAAGTTATTCTTTCATCTGCAATTGCAGAAACTTCACTAACAGTTCCTGGAGTTACCGTTGTAATTGATAGTGGAAAATCCAGAGTAAACAGAATAAACATTTCAACTGGAATGGAAAATCTTGTTACTGAAGTTGAAAGTGAATTTTCTGCAGAACAGAGAAAAGGGCGTGCAGGTCGTTTAGAAGCTGGAAAATGTGTTCGCTTATGGAATAAATTTGATTTAAGAAAAAAAGATTTTGAACCAGAAATTTTACGATGTGATTTAACTGAACTTGTTCTGGAATGTGCAGAACGAGGAATATATAATTTTGACACTATTCAATGGCTGGATTGTCCTTCAAAAAATGCATGGAAATCAGCAGCGGATCTTTTAATATTGTTTAAGTTTTTAAAAGATGATGGACATATTTCTGAAAAAGGAAAAGCAGCATTAAATTTAGGCATTTCTCCAAGATTAGCAGCTATTGTTCTGGATGGGAAAGCTAATAATTTTGATTATGGCCCATTATTTTTAAAATATTCAAATTATTCAGACAGTTCTTTGGAAGTTCAAAAAAAAGTTCTGGCTGATTTGGAAAATCGTTTGAAAAAAATAGATTTTTCTTTATTTAGGAATCTTTGTGAAAAATATGAAAATCCAGAATTTTTAATATTAAGCGGATTTTTAGACAGGCTGGCTGTAAGACTTTCATCACAAAAAAATGAAAAATACGAATATCAATTTTACAGCGGTAGAAAAGCAATTTTAGTTAAAGATAATCATAGAGAAAATAAATGGATTTGTGCACCGGAAGTTTTGTCTGGCGAATCGGAAGCAAAAATTTTTGATTTTGAAGAAATTCCTGAAGAATTAATTTTAAAATATCTGGAAAATAAAACTGAAGTAAAACAAATTTCTTATTTTGAAAATGGAAAATTAGAAAAATCAGAAAAGGTTTTATTTGGAAAAATTGAACTGAAAAGTAAAAAAATTCCTGTTTCTAAAGAGGATTATAAAGAAGCCTGGATAAATGAAATTAAAGAAAAAGGATTTGCAGTTTTACCAATGTCTGAAAAAACAGACAGATTTATAACAAGAGTAAAGTTTTATTTTCAGCAGCAAAACAAAGTATTTGATGAAAAAGAAATTTCAGAAAAATGCGATGAATGGCTTGCACCTTTTATAAATGATACTATATTAAATCCAGATAATGTTTATGATGCCCTTTACTGGTATTTAAACGGTTCAGAAATTGATGAAAAAATACCGGTTGTACTAAAACTAACGAACGGTAGTAAATGTAAAGTATCATATTCTTTGCAAAATTCTCCAGTTGATAAAACAAAACTTGTTATAAGACCTGTAATTGAAATCATAATTCAGAGAATTTTTGGTGTTTTTGAGACTCCGGAAATTTTTGGAATGAAGGTTCTGTTAAAACTTCTTTCACCTGCTTCAAGACCTTTACAGATTACAGATGATTTAAAAGGTTTCTGGAATGGCGCCTGGATTGAAATTTGTAAAGAAATGAAAGGCAGATATCCAAAACATAATTGGGATTATAAACAGTTTAAAGAACCTGACTAGCATAAATACTGATTCCACTGTAAATGATTAAAGAAATCAATATTTGTAAACTTAAATAGCCGGATGTAAATTCAATTGCTTCTTTGTCTTTTGCATACATAGAAAGTAAAAATGATGTTGGTACAAAGAAGTAAACCAGCAGTGCTATTAAAAGACTTTGAGAAAGCCTAATTGTAAAATAGATAACAAGAATAACAATAGCACAGATAAAAATCTGAATAATATAACGGAAAACTGCCAGTTTTAATCCTTTTTTAAGAACATCCCAATTAAACACAAGACCAGAACCAATACAGATTAAAATCATTGGAGAAAGAGGTTGAATAAAAAAGTTTGTAGTTTTTGTGTAAAGACCGGCAAATTTTGAAGAATCAATTAAATCGCCTAAATTAAAAGCAGCTCCAATAAATCCTAAGATAACTGCAATTATCAATGGATTTGTGACAATGGAAATAACAACTTCTTTTTTAGACATTTTCTGGCCGGCAAGAAATTTTAAACCAGTTGCCATTATAGTAAAACAGAAAACTCCACTTACAATATCCATTGAAACTATACTGAACATTGCAGAGGATTTGCTGCCGACTAAAAGTGCAACTAAAGCCCAGCCAAAAAGACCACCTTCATAAGTAGCCATAGCATAAGGAACATAACCTTTTATTTTTGCATCAAAAAAACGTTTTAGAAATAAACCAATTGTAAAGGCAGAAAATAGAGCAAAAACTTCCAGTCCAACTAAAATTAGTGAATTTGCGGAAAAAGAACCGTGAATTAATGTATCAAAAGCCATTACAGGCAAAAAAACGTTTGTAGAAATACTTTTAATACATGAAATTCCATTATCAGTAATAATATTTTTTGCTTTAAGAAATTTTCCTAAAGCAATCATTAAAAAAACTGGAAGAATTGTTTCTAAAATTGTCATTTCTTTATTCCAAATTTATTTTCCAAGAGCAATTGATCTGTCACAAGCGGCAGTTACTGCATCAATAACGGCATTTCTAAATCCATTTTTTTCTAAGGCAGCAACTCCTTCAATAGTTGTTCCAGCTGGTGAACAAACCATGTCTTTTAATTCTGCAGGATGTTTTCCTGTTTTTAAAACCATTCCTGCTGAACCGTAAAGAGTTTGAGCTGCGTAAGTGTAGGCTTGAGAACGTGGCATTCCGCATTTTACAGCTGCATCTGCCATTGCTTCTATAAACATAAATACAAAAGCAGGACCTGAACCGCTTACTGCTGTTACACAATCCATAAGTTTTTCTGGAACCTGTTCAACTTTTCCTGCTGCAGAAAGAATTTCTTTTACATCTTCAGCTTCTTCTGTTGAAATGTTGGAATTGTAAGTAACGGCTGTCATTGCTTCGCCGATTTGTGCACATACATTTGGCATCATTCTTACAAAACGAGCTTTTGGTGCCCATGCCTGAAGTTTTTCGATTTTTACTCCAGCGGCCATTGAAATTACAACTGAATCTTCTGAAATTAAATCTGCAATTTCTGCAAAAACATCACCTAAAAACTGAGGTTTTACAGCAAGAAAAATGTATTTAGAATCTTTAATTACTTCTTTATTTGTTTCTTTAAAATTACATTTGTTTTCTGTGGCAAAAGATTTTCCCATTTGAGTATTTTTATCTGTTACATTGATTTTTGAAGAATCAAATTTTTTACAGATAGCACGCATAATTGCGCCACCCATTGCCCCTGTTCCGATACAAGCGATTGTAGGATTATTATTCATTTTTTACCTCGAAATATTTAATTTATTCAGCTGAAAAAAGAGTTCCTTTGTTTATTCCTGAAAAAAGATTATCCAAAGCATTTTCTTTTCCACCATTTGCTAAAAGCATTTGAATTCCATATTCAGTTACTTTTTCTGCGGCCTGGATTTTTGTTTCAATTCCACCTGTTCCAAAACTGTTTGCTTCACCAATAGTGATTGTTTTTCGTAATTCTGGAATTGAACTTACATTTTCAATAAGTTTTGCATCTGGATTTGTTTTAGGATTATCTGTGTAAATACCATCAATATCACTGAAAAGAATCAATAAATCTGCTGACCAGAGAATTGCTGTAAGAGCAGAAAGATTGTCATTATCACCAATAGCAAATTCATCTGTAGAAACAGAGTCATTTTCATTAATGATAGGAACAACTCCTTCGTCTACTAAAGTGAACAGTGTATTTCTAATATTTAAACTTCTATGATCATTTTCAAAATCTTCTTTTGTAAAGAGAAGCTGGCCAATGTGTAAATCCTGCTGACCAAAAGCTTTTCTCCACTGAGTCATAAGTTCAACCTGACCAATTGCACATAAAGCCTGTCTGAAATGGACATCTTTTTTACGAGCCCATTCTTTAAGTGTAGAAACACCTGATACCTGAGCTCCAGATGATACTACAACAAGTTGTTTTCCCTGTTTAATTAAATCTGAACACTGTCGGGCAAAATTTGCCATAAACTCTGTATTTTGTGTTCCATCTGGTTTTGCAAGAGTATTACTTCCGATTTTAATAACAATTTTTCTTGCATTTGATAAAGCTTGTGAAATAGTTTCGCTCATAAAAAAATCCTTTGGGGCATTATAGAACAGTTTTAAATATTTGTCATTCTATGGTAAAATATAATGAAATTTTAAATTATAGGAAAAAAAGTATGGAGAAAAATCGTAACTCTTTTACAGGCTCAATCGGGTTTGTTTTAGCAGCTGCCGGTAGTGCCGTTGGTTTAGGAAATATCTGGCGCTTCCCTAACCTTGCTGCAAAAAATGGTGGTGGATTATTTTTATTAATCTACATTGTATTAGCATTAACATTTGGATTTGCACTTTTAACAACAGAAGTTGCTATTGGTCGTAAAACACAGGAAAGTCCTCTTACAGCTTACAAGAAAATTCATAAAGGCTGGGGATTTATTGGTATTTTTGCTTATATAGTTCCATTCATTATTTATCCTTATTATTGTGTAATTGGTGGCTGGGTAATTAAATACATGAGTACTTACCTTGCATTCCAGGGACAGGCAGCAGTAGCAGATGGTTTCTTTGGTGGATTTATTACACATAACTGGCAGCCAATTTTGTATACAGTATTATTTGCTGCTTTGTGTTTTATTATTGTTTATAAGGGTGTTGAACAGGGAATTGAAAAATATTCAAAAGTTTTAATGCCAATTCTTGCAATTCTGGTTGTATTTATTGCAGGTTATTCAATGTTCTTAAAATTTACAGATGAATCTGGAGTTACAAGAACTGGTTTACAGGGATTAGGAATTTATTTTATTCCAAATTTTGAAGGAATAACTTTTGGATGTTTCTTAAGAATTTGTCTTGATGCTATGGGTCAGCTTTTCTACTCATTAAGTATTGCTATGGGTATTATGGTTGCTTATGGTTCTTATATGAAAAAAGATGTAAATCTTGGAAAATCAATTAATCAGATTGAAATTTTTGACTCTGGTATTGCTATTCTTGCCGGTATGATGATTATTCCTGCAGTTTACGTTTTCGCTGGTCCAGAAGCTTTATCAAATGCAGGTCCAGGATTAATTTTCGTTACATTGCCAAAAGTATTTGCATCTATGGGTGCCTTTGGTGAAGTATTTGCTTTACTTTTCTTTGTAATGGTTCTATTTGCAGCTTTAACAAGTGCTGTTTCTATTCTTGAAGCAATTGTTTCTAGTATGATGGATAAACTTCACTGGAGCCGTCAGAAAGCAACTTTAGTTATGGCAGGAGTTGGATTATTAGTATCTGTAATTGTTTGTCTTGGATACAATTTATTCTATTTTGAAGCAAGTTTTGCAACTGTAGTTAAAGGTCAGATTCTTGATATTCTTGACTATGCATCTAACAATCTTCTTATGCCAATTGTTGCTATTCTTACATGTATTCTTGTTGGTTGGGTTGTTAAACCAAAAACAATTATTGATGAAGTAACATTAAACGGAGAAAAATTCGGAAGACAGACACTTTATAAAATTATGATTAAATTTGTTGCACCAGTTTTATTAATCATAATTCTTCTTAGTTCTTTCGGAATTTTCGGATAATCGATATTTATGGTGAGATCCTGAAACAAGTTCAGGATTGCTTGCATTGGTGAACCGTTAAAAAGGAATCCGCAAGGATTTCTTTAGGTTCTACTTGCACTGCAGCAGGAAAACAAACTATTGGTGAGATCCTGAAACAAGTTCAGGATGACAGTTATTTTTTGTCATGCCGAATTTATTTCGGCATCTCACCTTTTTTTTATCTTATCTGCCCTTCACCATCAATCAAATATTTTGTTGTAGTAAGAGCTTTAATTCCCATTGGTCCACGAGCATGAAGCTTTTGTGTACTGATTCCTAATTCAGCTCCAAAACCAAATTCACCACCATCTGTAAAACGAGTAGATGCATTTACATAAACGCAGCTGGCATCAATTCTTGCCTGAAACAATCTGGCTTTGCTTCTACTTTCTGTAACAATGCTTTCACTATGTTTTGTGTTATGACTGTTTATATATTCAATTGCTTCTTCAATAGAATCTACAGTTTTTATGCAGCATTCATAATCAAGATATTCATTTCCAAAATCTTCTTCTGTTGCTTTAAGAACATTGTCCGGACGGTTTGCATTTTTTTCTGCTTCTGAAATAATATTGTAAGAAAAATCATCAGCATGAAATTTTACTCGACCGTCGAATTTTTTAGACAATTCAGGCAAAAATTCTGCTGCAATTTTTTTATTTACAACAATACATTCAATAGCGTTGCAAACACTTGGTCGTTGAATTTTTGCATTTTCTGCAATTTTACAAGCCATTTCTAAATCAGCATCTTCTTCAATATATAAATGGCAGACTCCACTACCTGTTTCAATTACAGGTATTCTTGCATTTGAAACTACTGTTTGAATTAGTTTTTTTCCGCCTCTTGGTAAAACAACATCAATTAAACCAACTGCATTTAAAATCTGGTCTACATCACTATGGTCATGATCTTTTACTTCGACTAAATCAATTGCTTCTGGAATTCCACCTTGAACCTTTGAAAGAGCATCTTTTATAATGCGAACAATTTCTTTATTTGAATTGTATGCTGAAGCTGAACCTCGTAAAAGGATTGAATTTCCACTTTTATATGCTAATGCAAATGCATCTACAGTAACATTTGGTCGGCTTTCGTAAATAATTGCAACAACTCCAAGAGGAACTCTAACCTGACGAATATTTAAACCATTTGGAGTTTGCCATCCTGCTGTTTCTTCGCCAATTGGATCTGTCTGAGAAATAATTATTTTTAAGCTGTCAATTACACCGTTAATTCTTGATTCTGTTAATGTAAGTCGGTCAATTAAGGATTCTGACATTCCGTTTTTTCTACCGGCTTCAATATCTTTTTTATTTGCTTCAATAATCAGATTGCGGTTTTTATCTAAAGATTGGGCAACAGCATTTAATGCAACATTTTTTTCAGATGCAGTTTGTAAAGCTAATGCCTGACTTCCTTTTTTTAATTTTTCAGAGATTGATTTTAAATCCATAATCTTTTTTCCTTAAAAAAAAACCGGAACTTAAAAGCCCCGGTTTTATATTTTGTTTAGAATATTAGTAATTTGCCAGGAAGTACATACCGAGCATCATAGCAATTCGACATTTTGTTTCAGACCATTCAGTTTTTGGAGGAAGATTTGAAACATACCACCAGAAAATACCAAATTCAGGATCGATTCTTAAAGAGTATTCAGCAAAATCTGTTGAATCTGGTTTTTGACCGAACATAAGATATACAGCCTGATTAATTATCTGAAGGAAAAGAGCATAGTTTTCGTTCCATTCATCATTTCCTAAGAAAATATCTAACTGATACAAAAGCTGGTCTTTAAGTGCAATATCAGATTTTTCAACCCAAGTTTTTTGAATTAAAAGTGTAAGATTATGTTTAAAGCTGGCAACTAATTTTGAAGTATCTTCATCTGACATTTGAGATAATTTACTTCCTGAACCAAATGCTGTTGCAATTAAATCAGCGGCATTTTCATAACCGTCTGTTTTATCAAGAAAATCAGAAAGTGCAGAAATAGTTGTTTCGTCTAAAAATTCTGTAAGTATTTCGGATTGTTTTATCATATTTTTAGAATAATAAAGTTTAATTTATGTTTATTCAAGTGTGTTTTATTTAATAAGTAAATAGTGAAAATTTCTGGTATTTATAAAAAAGGAAATTTGCTATACTTCAATATATTAGAGGCAAACAATGATTATTGATTTTCATGCACATATTTATCCTGAAAAAATTGCAGCAAAAGCCAGCAAATCAATTAGTGATTTTTATGAAGGCGCTGCAATGGCCTGGGAAGGTTCTTCTGCAAAATTAATAGAAAGTGGAAAAAAAATAGGAGTGACTAAATATGTGGTTCATTCTGCAGCAACTTCTGTTAGTCAGGTAGAAATTGTTAATAATTTTATTTTAAAAGAAACAGAAACTCATAAAGAGTTTGTTGGTTTTGGAACAATTCATCCGGATTATGAAAATTTTGAACAGGAATTAGAAAGGATAAAGTCAGCCGGATTAAAAGGAATTAAACTTCATCCAGATTTTCAGAAATTTGAAGCAGATACAGAAAAAATGGACAAAATTTACGCAAAATTAAGTGAATTAAAAATGCCTGTTTTGTTTCACGCAGGAGACATTAGATATAATTTTTCTAGTCCAAAAAAAATTGCTCATGTTATGGATAAACATCCGGATTTAATGGTTATTGCGGCTCATTTTGGCGGTTATACAGAATGGGAAGCTTCTTTGAATTATCTGGTTGGAAGAAACTGTTATTTTGATACTTCAAGTACAATCTGGAAACTTCCAGTAGAAACAGCCAATGAAATTCTTAAAAAACACGGATATGAGAAATTTTTCTTTGGTTCAGATTTTCCAATGTGGTCTCACGAAGTCGAACTTGCCAATTTTAATAAGCTTGAATTATCAGAAACAGAAAGACAGGCAATTCTTTATGGAAATGCGGAAAAGTTTTTGAATTCCTTAAATTAAGGAGCAGGGCGTAAAATGAGTGGAAAAATCGATTCAACTGAAATAAATGCAGATGCTCAGTATAACAAAATGGTTAATACACCTGTATGGAAATTAGTTTCTACGCTGGCAATTCCAACCATTATCTCTATGCTGGTAACTTCCATTTATAACATGGCAGATACTTTTTTTGTTTCAAAAATCAGTACTCAAGCCAGTGCTGCAGTTGGAATTGTATTTCCAATTATGTCCATTATTCAGGCCTGTGGTTTTACATTAGGAATGGGTTCTGGAACTTTAGTTTCAATCAAACTGGGACAAAAGAAAAACAATGAAGCAATTGAAATATCTTCAACAGGATTTTTTACTGCAATTGGAATTGGTATTTTAATTACAATTTTCGGAAACATATTTTCTTCTTATTTTTTAAGATTAATTGGTGCTTCAGAATCGGTTCTTCCTTATGCAAAAGATTATGCTAAATATATTTTCTTTGGTGCACCTTTTATGTGTGCTTCATTTGTATTAAATAATTGTCTGCGTTCGGAAGGAAAAGCCTTTTTTTCAATGATTGCACTTACTTTTGGTGGAATCATTAATATTGCTTTAGATCCATTGTTCATTTTTGTTTTTGATTTAGGAATCAGTGGAGCGGCAATTGCAACATTAATCAGTCAGTTCATAAGTTTCTGTATACTTTTAAGTTTCTATTTGCGTAAAAAATCTATCTGCAGAATGAATATTAAGTATTATTCAAAAAATCCGGCAGTTTTAGGAAAAATTGTTACAACCGGCGTTCCATCTTTAGCACGTCAGGGATTGGCCAGTGTTGCAACAATTTTATTAAACAGTCAGGCTGGAGTTTTTGGAGGAGATTCTGCAATTGCGGCAATGTCTATTGTTACAAAAATTGTAATGTTTATTGCATCTATAATGATAGGAATTGGTCAGGGATTTAGTCCTGTTAGTGGATATAATTATGGAGCAAAAAGATTTGATCGTGTAAAACAGGCTTACTGGTTTATGGTTATAAGTGGTTTTGTTTTAATGGCAATTTTTTCTGCCGGCTGTATGATTTTTGCACCACAAATTTTAAAAGCTTTCCGTGATGATGAAATTGTAATTTCTGTTGGTACAGTTGCTTTAAGATGGCAAGCTGCATTTGTTCCATTTCATCCATTAATTGTTGGAACTAATATGTTAATGCAATCAACTCATCACATAAAATCAGCAACTTATCTTTCAATGAACAGACAGGGAATTTATTTTATTCCTGCAATTTTGATTTTACCTCCAATGTTCGGTTTATTTGGAGTAGAAATCTGTCAGTTTGTTGCTGATGTTTTAAGTGCAATAACTGCAGTTCCATTTTTATTTTATTTTTTCAAAAAATATCCATCAAAATCCTGAAAACTACTACATAAAACAGATTTTTATATTAAAATAGTACGACATGAGGAAATTTATGAAAAAATCTGTTTTAGGCTTTTTATTACTGAATTTTACGCTTTTTTGTTTTGGTTTGCCCGTTGATAATTCCAAAGACAATTTTTTTAAAGATTATGTAAGTAGAATCTGGAATTCAGAAGATGGAATTCCTGGTAATTCTATAACCGATGTTTTGCAGGATAAAAATGGGTACATCCTTTTTGGAACTTATGGCGGTGTAATTCGTTTTGATGGTGTAAAATTTTTAACACTGAATAAAAGTTATAATGAAAAATACAATTTCTTCTCTGCCCGTTCAATTATGGAAGATTCAAAAGGAAATCTCTGGGTTGGTTCAAATGATGAGGGTGCTTTTTGTGTAAAAGATGATGGAGACGTTTTAAGTTTTACATCTGAAAATGGACTTCCTAATAATTCAATTCGTTCTTTCTGTGAAGATAGAGACGGAAACATCTGGATTGGAACAGCATCTGGAGTTGCATGTGTTTCTCCTGATTATAAAATTGTTCAGTTACCAGGTTTTGAAACAATCCCAAATGAAAATAAATTTATTGTTACTCAAATATATTGTGATACAGCTGGTAGAATCTGGATTATTACCAGAGGAGAAAAAGGTTTATATAAGTATGAAGACCGTCGTTTTATGGTTTATGAAGGAATTACTTCTATAGATAATCCGATTGTAACAACAATGACCCAGGATTCTAATGATGCATACTGGTTTGGTGTTGCTCCATATTATGCAGTAAGAATTTCTGGAAATGAAGAAAAACTTTATAATATCAGTTCTTCTGCTCAGCGTGGTACTGTAGTTAATTGTATTTATCAGGATTCAGCAAAACAAATCTGGTTTGGAATGGACAATGGAATTACAATTTTGCATGATGGAGAATTTGAGTATTACACAAAAGAAAAAGGTTTATCAGAAGAAAGTGTTGTAAAAATCATTGAAGATAAAGAAAAAAATATCTGGATTGGTACAGACAGAGGTGGTTTACAGAAATTAAGTTATGGAAAATTTCAGACAACTTCAATGCCAACAAGTATTAATGCAATTGCTCAGGATACAAACAGAAAAGTTATATGGATTGCTGGTGATAACGGTTTATATTGTTATAAAAACAATAAATTTGAAGAAAATGAAATTACTGAATATTGTAAAAATGTAAGAATCAGACATCTTTCTATAACAAAAGAAGGTGCTTTATTAATCAGTTGTTATGAAAAATATGGTCAGCTTAAAGTTAATCTTGATGGAACAATTGAAGGCTGGACAAAAAATGAAGGTTTAGCTGGAGATAGAGTTAGAGTTGCTGAACAAATTAGTAATGGTGATTTATATATTGGTACAACAACTGGACTTACAATTGTTGATGGAAAGACCGGAGAAATCACAAATATTACAAAAGGCGATAATCTTGATAATGATTATATAATGTGTCTTTATGAAGATAAGGATGGAACTGTCTGGTGTGGTACTGATGGCGGTGGATTATTCATATTAAAAGATAAACAGATTATTAAAACCATTACAAAAGATAATAATTTAGTTGGAAACGTTGTATTTAAAATCTCCGGTTATGGTGAAGATGAAAAATGGGTTACAACAGGAACAGGAATAAGCCGAATTAAAGATGATAAAATTTTTAATTTTACAGCATCCAATGGTTTTGGCTCAGACGGTATTTTCCAGGTAATTCCAGATTTTTCCGGAAGATTGTGGGGAACAAGTAATCGTGGAATTTTTTATGTAAAACTGTCTGATATTGAAAATGTTATTTCAGGAAGACAAAGCGCAGTTTATCCAAAATATTTTAATAGACTTGATGGTATTACTTCTGGAGGAGTAACTTCCACTTCTCTTTCAATGAAAGATGATTTAGGTAGAATCTGGTTTACTTTAATTGATGGATTTACAGTTTTTGATCCAGTTAGAAATGCTTCAAAAAGTTTTGCTCCGGAAGTTAAAATTGAAGATGTTTATGTGGATAATGAGAAAATTGATATTTCCAACGGAATTGTTGAACTGAAACCATCTGTAAAAAGATTAAAAATTGATTTCACAGGAATCAGTTTTATTTCTTCAGAACAGATTTTATTTAAAACAAAACTGGACGGATTTGAAGAAGATTTTACAGACTGGAACAATGCACGTTCTTGTACTTATACAAACTTAAGACCAGGAACATATACTTTCTATGTACGAGCTGAATCTGGAGATGAAGTTTTATGTCAAAAAGATGCAGTGATTACAGTTATTAAAAAACCTTACTTGTGGGAACGTCCATGGTTTGATGTTCTGGTAATTGTTTTAATTCTTTCAATAATAGCATTACTTATTTTTAGAAAAATCAACAGTCTTAAAAAACAGAAAGAGTCTACAGAAAATTTACTGGTAGAAGTAATTCAGGCTTTGGTTGAAACAATTGATGCAAAAGATAAATATACAAAAGGTCATTCAAGACGAGTTGCAAATTATTCTGTAAAACTGGCAAAAGCAATGGGATTTGATGAACAGTTCCGTAAAGAAATTTATTATTCAGGTCTTTTGCATGATATTGGAAAAATTGGTATTCCAGATTCTATTATCAATAAAGAAGGAAAACTTACAAAAGAAGAATATGATATTGTAAAAACTCATCCTGAAACTGGAAGTAAGATTTTAAGTTCTATTTCAATAATGCCAAATATTACTGTAGGTGCGAGAAGTCATCACGAATGTTATGATGGTAAAGGATATCCTGATGGAATTGCAGGTGAAAATATTCCATTACTGGCAAGAATTATTAAAGTTGCAGATGCTTATGATGCAATGACTTCCAATAGAAGTTACCGTTCTATTATGAATCAAAAAGATGTTCGTAATGAAATAGAAAAAAATCTTGGCACTCAGTTTGATCCGGTTGTTGGTAAAAAAATGCTGGAAATAATTGATGCAGATTATGAATATGATTTAAAAGAAAAGATTTAATTATATGGTAGAACATCCTGGGAAACCGGGATGTTTTTTTTAATCCAAAATAGGTAAAAACTCTGCTTGTTATTTAAGTCATCAGAGTTTATTATTTAAGATAAATATAATTTTAATAACATTGGATTACACATACTCTTTGTCAAAGTCAGTTAATTTAAAAGCTTTGGCAAATCTGATTAGTATTGTAATTCAGGAGGATAACACTACTATGAAAACTGTTGCTGGTATTGATCTTGGTACACAGAGTATGAAAGTAGTTATTTATGACTACGAAAAAAAAGAAATTATTGAAAAAGCTTCTTGTCCAATGGACTTAATTTCTGAAGCTGATGGAACTCGTGAACAGAAAACTGAATGGTTCGATAAAGGTCTTGAAGTTTGTTTTGGAAAATTAAGTGCTGAAAATAAAAAGACTATTGAAGCTATTGGTGTTTCTGGTCAGCAGCATGGTTTTGTTCCTCTTGATAAAGATGGAAAAGCTTTGTACAACATCAAACTTTGGTGCGATACTTCTACAACTGCAGAATGTGCTGAAATTACAAAAGCTGCCGGTGGTGATGCTGCTGTAGTTGATGCTCTTGGAAACTTGATGCTTACAGGTTTTACAGCACCAAAAATCCTTTGGCTTAAAAAGAATAAACCTGAAGCTTTTGCAAAATTAACTTACATCATGCTTCCACATGATTATTTAAACTATAAATTGACTGGCGAATATGTAATGGAATATGGTGATTCTTCTGGAACTGCTTTATTCGATTCTAAAAACCGCTGCTGGTCAAAGAAAATCTGTGACATTATTGATGCAGGTTTAATGGCTAAATTGCCAAAATTAATCGAAGCACATGAAGTTGCTGGTAAAGTTAGTGCTGAAGCAGCTAAAGCTTACGGTATTCCAGAAGGCATCCCAGTTTCTGCTGGTGGTGGAGACAATATGATGGGTGCTGTAGGAACTGGTACTGTTGCAGACGGATTCCTTACAATGTCTATGGGAACTTCTGGTACACTTTACGGTTATTCAGACAAACCAATTGCTGACCCAGCTAACGGTCTTTCTGGTTTCTGTTCTTCTACAGGCGGATGGTTACCACTTCTTTGTACAATGAACTGTACAGTTGCTACAGAATTTGTTCGTGGTCTTTTCCAGTTAGAAGTAAAAGATTTAGACAAAGTTGCTGCAGAAGCTCCATGTGGTTCAGAAGGTGTTTTAGTAATTCCATTCTTCAATGGGGAGCGAACTCCTAACTTACCAAATGGTCGTGCTTCAATTACAGGTATGACTTCTGCTAATACAAACCGTGCAAATATCTGCCGTGCTTCTTTGGAATCTGCAGTATTTGCTATGCGTGGTGGTTTGGATGCATTCCGCAAGCTTGGTTTCCAGCCAAAAGAAATCCGTCTGATTGGTGGTGGTTCAAAATCTCCACTCTGGCGTCAGATTGCTGCTGATGTTATGAATCTTCCAATCCGTGTTCCAGCTTTGGATGAAGCTGCCGCTCTTGGTGGTGCAGTTCAGGCATTGTGGTGTTTAAAATCACAGTCTGGAAAATGTGACATTGCTGCTCTTTGTGCAGAACACATTACTTTGGATACATCAAAATCTGCTGATCCAATTCCAGCTAACGTTGCTGCATACGACAAAGCATACGCTGAATATCAGAAAATGGTAGATACAGTTGCTCCATTGTATAAATAATTTTTGATAATCTGAAATTTACTTACAAGGACTAAAAAAGTTACTATGAGTTATTCCGGATTTATTGGAGCATATGTTGCTATTTTTCTGGTACTGTTTTTATCTGCAGCCCAAAGAAGGCGTATTTTCAGAAAAAACAGAAGACAGGCAAAAAAGGGAGTTAAAAAAACTATGCCAGTAGAAATGATAAAAGAATTTATTGGAAAGACAGTTAGTATTTATGTTGAAGGAGAACTTGGAGGTTTTCAGGGAAAAATTCTCAGCATGGAAGGAAACTGGCTTAAAGTTGAAGAAAAAAAACATATTCGTTTAGTAAATGGAGATATGATTACTCAGATTCGAGCAATAAAATAATTTATTAAACTGCTGGAAAACATAAAAGAGCTGTCGAAAAAAGAATACAAATGCTGAATGTTTGTTAATCACAAATTATTTTTGCATAAAATGTTCTGAATTAAGACAGCTCTTTTTTTATTTCATAAAAAATGTAACTAATATATAATCAATTTTATATAGGAAAATTTTATGGACAAAAAAGGTAAGATTATAAGAAGAATTACTTTAAGTTACGGATTAATTGTAATTCTTGCTAATTTTTGTGGCGTTTTATTACCAAATGTTTTTAAAAAGAATGAAATGGTAATGGGGAATATAGATGAATGGCTTAGATTTTTAAGTGATTATAGATTACAGACAGAAATTCCACAGTATCTTGTTTTTGCTGTACCAACAATTTTGTGTATTATTTATATATATTCAAAAAAATCCTTAGAAAGCAAAATCATTAATTGTCCAATTATGTATTCTGCCCTTGGTACTTCAGGCTGGATTGTTTACGGAATCGAAGAAATCATTTTTATAACAATTGCATTAAATTTAGGATACGATTTAAATGTAAAAGCAATTTTATATTCTTCTTTTGTGAACATTGCTATGGAATTAATTGTTACATTTACCCTTTCTTATTTTATAACTGAAACAATTAACAACAAATTTGTACTTCCAGTATTTTTCCCAGAAGGTCATTTATATAAAATTAAAGGTGTAATTCATCCATCCTTTTTATTTTTGTTTATAGTAAATTATTTTTCTGTAACATTGTTTCCTTTGATTTTCCTTTTTGTTGCTTATTTTACAACAATTGTAGCTGTTGGCCAGACAATGGAAACTGGTGTTCTTATAATGCTTCTGGTAATTATAATTATTGGTTTAATCATTACATTTACCTTTATTAATTATTTTGATCGTCCAATTAAAAAACTTACAGAACGAATTAATATGATTAAAAACGGGGATTATAAAACAAAAGTAAGCATTGTAGTTAATAATTCTCTTGGAGAACTGTCAGATACAATTAATGATATGGCAGAATCAATTGAAGAAAAAACTCAGAAAATTATAGATAATCAGTATTCAACTATCAGAAATATGGCAGTAATGCTGGCAAGTCGTGATAATACTACAGGAAGCCACGTTATTAATTCCTCAAATTGTGTTGCTGTGTTTATAGAAGAATTGAAGAAATATCCTGAATATTCAAATTATTCTGATGATTATTGGAATAAACTGATTTATGCTGCATACCTTCATGATATTGGAAAAAATGCGGTTTCAGATGCAGTTCTAAAAAAAGAAGGAAAGTTTACAGACGAAGAATATGAAGAAATGAAAAAACATTCTGCTGAAGGTGCCCGTCTTGTTCTGGAAATTTTTAAAGATATTGATGATGAAGAACTTAAAACTCTTTGCGTAAATGTAGCTCATTATCATCATGAAAAATGGAATGGACAGGGTTATCCAGAAAAAATTTCTGGAGAAAAAATTCCTTTTGAAGCCAGAATTATGGCATTAGCAGATGTTCTTGATGCTTTAGTAAGTAAAAGACAATATAAAGAAGGTTTTGGTTTTGATAAATCGTTTGGAATAATTGAAGAATCGTTGGGAAGTCATTTTGATCCAAAACTGGGATCTATTTTTATAAAATGCAGACCCCAGCTTGAATCTTTATACAAAAATAATAATTAATCTTATTTAATTAATTCATTAAATGCCGGTTTTGGGTTTCCTTCTGTATCGAATAATAAAGGTGCATCTGTACGTCCTGGAACCGGAAAGTTGTTTTTCCAGCTGAATCGGTCTGTAATGCCCCATAAAATTACATCTTTAAGATAACCTGCTTTTGCTTCTTTTACAAAACAATCAAAAATCTGGCGGTATCTTTCTGCCTGTTTCTGAAGTAATTCAGGAGTATATTCTTTACGAGGTTCCTGTTCTTTTCCTGGCTGAAAATCCTGGTAAACTGAAACATCCATTTCTGTAACAATTACGTTTAATCCTAATTTTCCAAAAAGTTCGATTGTTTCTTCGATTTCTTTTACTGGTGGATTTTCAAGATTGATGTGCATTTGCAAACCAACTGTATCAACAGGAATTCCTCTTTCCAGCATTCCTTTTACAAGTTTATACATTCCCTGGCGTTTTTCTGGAATAATTTCCAGATTATAATCATTAATTACAAGATTTGAATCAGGAAAAGCTTCTTTTGCCCAGATAAATGCTTTATCAACATAATCTGGACCTAAGAATTTAAGCCATTTTGAATGATCACTTTCATCTCTAAGACCAAAGTTTTTATCTGAAATACATTCATTTACAACATCAACAGAACAAATATCTTTACTGTAACGTTTTCCAATTGTAAAAATATAATCCTTAAGACGCTGTTCCAGAATTTCTTTAGAAACGTCAGATCCGTCAGAATTTTTGAACATCCATTCTGCAGCCTGACTATGCCACAATAAAGTATGCCATCTTATATCCTGTCCATTTTCTTTTGCAAGTTTAATGAATTTATCTGCAGATTCAAAATTATAAACACCTTCGGCAGGATTCATATTTCCAGGTTTTGTATCATTTTCTGCAACTACAAGATTAAAATGCTTTTTTAAAATATCATTATCTGGAAAAGGACCTTTTGGAGGTTCAGGAATTTTGAATTCCGGCATTCCTTCTGGACGAGGATGTGTCTTCATAAATTCTATGAATTTTTGGGTTTTCTTTATAAAGCCTTCTTCATCATAGAAAAGACCACTTACTGCGGCTCCTACTCTGAAATATTCTTTGTATTTTTCAAATAAAAATGGTTCCATTATTCAAAATTTCCTACATTAATTTAAGAATTTCGTTTCTTTTAGATTCAATCCATTTGTCTGCAAGACCAAAGTTCATGCCTTTATAAGACCATGCAGCTCTACCAATGTTGTATTTATCAAGAATTTTTGTAATCATCTGGTACCATTTTAGAGCTTCTTCTGGATCTGCCTGATCAATTACTCCGTATTCGCCACAATATAAAATTACATTTCTTTCTTTTGCAACTTGAATTGCATTTGAGAAGATTGTATCAAAATATTCTTCTGTTACAGAATCGTTTTCATTGAATCTTGTAAAATTAGCACATCCAGCATTAATTCTTACGATTGTTTCTTTCTGATAATCACCAAATTTTGACTGTAAAGGCCATCTGAAATCTGCAGGCATTGTTTCTCCAAGCCAAGTTGCAGCCTGATGAGTAAATAAAAGTGGTTCGTAACAGTGGAAGTTATAAACTACATTTTCATCATAAGGGTTTTCAAGATCTTTTAATGCATCAAAACTGTTGTTCCAGTAACCGCCAACAAGAATTTTTGTTACAGGAGCAATTTTTCTAATGCGCTGAATAACTGTTTTTACAATTTTATTCCATGGGTCGCTGTAAGAAGGATCTGTAAGTTCGTTAAGTAATTCAAAACAAATCATTTCACCATTTGAAGCGTAACGTTTTGCAAATTCTTCCCAAAGTTTATAGAAACGTTCCTGTAAAGCTGGATCATCAAAAAATCCGTTTTCACTGTATCCGGAAAAGAATGAATATCCTGCAGTTTTGTGTAAATCAAGAACGATGTTTAAATTGTATTTTTTACACCAGTCAATTGCTTTCTGGATATATGCAAAACCGTCTTCTTTATATTCACCTTCTGCTGTTTCAACAAGATTATAATCTACAGGTAATCGTACGTGGTCTAATCCCCAGTCTGAAATTGTTTTAATGTCTTCTTCTTTAATCCAGTTATCATAAGTTTCTTTTTTGTGATTACACTGAGAGAGCCATCCGCCTAAGTTTACACCATGCATGAAACCTTTAAATTCTTTCATTTTAACCTCTTAATTATGAATAGAAAATTTTACTTTATTATAATGAAATACATTAAAAAAAATATAACAGAAATTGGAATTTATGGAATTTATTTGTACAAAAAAATATAAAATTTAATTTATTTATGATATTCTGATTTTATGAAAATTATTTCTTGGAATGTAAACGGAATTCGTGCAGTTGAAAAAAAAGGTTTTGTGGATTGGCTTTTAAGTACTGAAGCTGATGTAATTTGTATTCAGGAAACAAAAGCGAATGAAAAGCAGCTTTCTGAAGAATTAAAAAATCCAACTGATATAACTAAAGGTTTATCTTATAAATCGTATTTTTACAGTGCAGAAAAAGCCGGTTATTCAGGAACTGCAATTTATTGTAAAAATACACCTGATGCAGTTGAAAATCTTGGTGATGAACGATTTGACAGTGAAGGTCGTGTTACTATTGTTAAAGTTGGAAAAACAGCTGTAATTTCTGCATATTTTCCTAATAGTCAGGATGATGAAGAAGGCGGTCATCCACGGTTAGAATATAAACTGGCATTTAATGAAGCAATTCATAAAAAATGTGATGAATTAGTTGCTGCTGGTTTTAATATTGTTCTTTGTGGCGATTATAATGTTGCTCATAAAGAAATTGATATTGCAAATCCAAAAACAAATACAAAACACGCAGGATTTTTACCAGAAGAAAGAGCCTGGATGGATAAATTTATTGATTCAGGTTATGTAGATACTTTCCGTGTATTTAATCAGGAAGCGGGCCAATATTCCTGGTGGAGTTATAGATTTCATGCCAGAGAAAAAAATGTAGGATGGCGATTAGATTATCAGTGTATTAATCCTGAATTTTTACCAAAGTTAAAATCAGCAGGTATTTTAAAAGATGTATATGGTTCGGATCATTGTCCGGTAGTAATTGAAGTTGAATAAAGGGTAAATACATTTTTATAAAAAATAATTTATAAGTGAATTTTACTATTCAAAATTAAAATAAGAGTGGTAAAATATAAATAATTCTGAAAAGAATTTTAGGAGTAAAAAAAAATGAGAATTAAATCGGTATTTAGCCACAGTTTTGAAAAATACGGAAAAGTATTAACAGGTTACGATGTAACAGATCTTTTGAAAAAATTGGATGAAACTACAAAAAAACCAGCTGATGCTGTAATTTATGAACCAGGTGATGCAGGTCTTGAAGCTTTACCTGTTGCAAAAGAATTTAGTGTAAACGCTTATGGTGGAATGCCAATTCAGGTTGGATACTGTAATGGTTATAATACAAAATTAAATTGTCTTGAATGGCATCGTGGATCGGAATTGAATATTCCTTCAAATGATATGGTTCTTTTACTTGCTCCACTTCAGGCTGTAAAAAATGGAAAATTGAATACTTCTGCTGTTGAAGCTTTCTATGTACCAAAAGGAACAGTTGTACAGGTTTATGAAACAACTTTACACTACGCTCCATGTAACGCTGTAAAAAATGGTGAAGTTTCTAAAGAAGGTTTCCGTGTAATTATTGTTCTTCCTAAAGATACAAATACAGAAAAACCTGCAATCGAAGAAAAAAATCTTGAAGATAAATTGCTTTGGGCACGTAATAAATGGCTCATTGCTCATCCAGATGCAAGCGAAGCAAAAGCAGGTGCATTTGTTGGATTAGTTGGTCCAAATATTAACATTGCAAACTAATTAACTGAATACTCAGTTTATCTTGAAAGGGATTCATTTTATCAGAAAATGATTTAATGAATCCTTTTTTTTTAACTGAAAATTGCTGATTATTTTAAGACAGCCTGAATTTTTTTAATAAAACTGCCCTTTTGATTTTTGTATTCAGAAAGTAATTGCCTGAAATAGGCCAAAGACAGTCCTGGTAATGTAGAATCTGAAACTGGAATTGTGGCTATACATTGAGAAAGACAGGCTGCTATTGAAAGTTTAATTGATTTTTCAATACCGATTAATAATGCATCTTTTGTTATTACAATAAATCCTGCTTTAAAAAGAACAATTCCCTGGGGCGAAAATAAACTGATTATTATTACAAAAGTCCACATTGAAATATGTGGTAAAATCATGAATCGTCGTTTGAGACAAATTTGTAAAATTACAGAAAGAAGCAGAATTATTCCCAAAAGAATCAGGTTGTTTATCATAAAACTAAAAATTATGATGAGCAGAATAAATATTGCAAAGAAAATCATTAATTTAGGATTTGAGGATTTTGAAGTTTCTTTTAGTAATGGAGTTTCTTCTGGAATTTTCAAAATTAAACTTAAAAAGGCAGTAATAATTCCGGAAAATATTGAAAAAATCAGCATTGGTCCTAAAAGAGAAAAAGTCTCTTTTCCTAAATATAGAGAAGAAATTCCAATTTGAATAAAGCCGCTTAATGCTGATCCTGCCAGAGAAATTCCATAAATACCCAGCCAGTTTTTTTTGATTTTAAATAAAATCCACATTAATAATCCGCTTAATATTGATTGGGAAACTGAAATTAAGAAAAAGGGAGAAATTAGTGTTCCGCTAAGCATTGAAGAAGCAACTGATTTTATTAAAGTTAGAATAAGAAAATCTGGTAATGGTAATCCTAAAGCCAGAAGGATACAAATATTTCCAAGTCCTAGTCTAAAAAAAGGAATGAATCTTGGTAAAAGCATTTCAGCGTATGAAAATAAAAGAGTTAATGCACCAAGGTAGGCAATACGGCTTTTATTCTGCAATTGCATCAAAACCTCCTTTCTCTTCCACACTGATAATTACTTTATTTGGCAAACATACTAAAGTTGTTCCCCATCCCTGGTGAACGCAGGTTTTATTTGGACAGGTTGAATCAATAATCCGGATTTTTTCGTTTTTAATCTGAAATTTTGTAGGACCGTTTAATCCTTCAACTTCGTAAATACCATCTTTTGTTAATGAATAAACATATTCTTTGTCTTTTGCGTTTACAAGAACTGTAGAACCTTTTTTTGAAAAAGAAAATCTGAATGAAAAAAAGATAAGTATGAGTATTATTAAAAGGATCAGGAAATCACCAGCTTTTACGTGTTTCACAATTTGATGATAATAAAAAAAAGCTGTTTTTGAAATAGTAAAAAAAAACCTGTAAATCTTTTTTTGGAAAATTTACAGGTTTTGGTTTTTATTTTAATTTATTATTTATTAACCGTTACTTTTACTTTAGAAATGGTAATTTCTGATGGAGAAGAATCCGGGTTTATTGGCTGCTGGATAATATATTTAAACTGAATTGTATTTCCATCACTATTAGCTGTAATTGTTTCAGTATAAACATAATTATCTGTGAATCCACCATCTTCCCAGGCCTGATGCCAGTCACTGTCAGCAGAAGTCTGAAGTCCTATCTGTTTAAAGTTTGAAGCTCCAGAAAAACTTGCTGAGATTTTAATCTGATCTCCTGCTTTGAATGGAATATTTATTGAATATTCTGCAATGCCAGATTCGGCTGTACTTACAGAAAGTTTTTTATCTGCTATATCTGCAGGTTTTTCAGAAGCATAATTTCTGTTTTTGTAGATTGCTGCAATGTCTTCATCTACAAATCCAATTGGACGAGGTTTACCATCTTCATCTACACCTTTTGAAAAGTAACCGTTACAGTCCCAGAGAAATGGTGCATATCCATACTCATCACAATTATCAAGAACATTTGTCAGCCAGACAGTATCGTTATCTTTGCGTTTATATTCATTATTGGAAACTTTTAATTTAGCAACGGCATATTCACCAATAATTACTCCGTATCCTTTGTCAGAGAAATTTTTCATCATTTTAAATAAATCATTTTGTGCTTTTACTTCAGCTGCAGTTCCCCAGGTTGTGGCAGGTTGTTTGATTCCTCCCCAATCAACAGGTTCATCTACAAGAGAATATAAAGCAGGTGAATAGTAATGAACGCTTATTAAAAGTTTGTTTACAGAATTAGTTGGATCTTCAGGCATTTTGTATCTGGAATCGCAGGTTTTTTCAAAGTCTGTATTATATCCTGGAATCAGAAGAAATCTTTTTTCATTTTTACTGCCTTGATTTCGAATCTTATCAACAAAGTGCTGGGCTAATTCTGTAATTAATTCGTATTGTTCATCTAAAGTAAGATTTCCTGTTTTGCCGTCAACTTCATCATTAAAACGATGTCCCCATTCTTCATTTCCTGCTTCGAAAAACAGTTGATAAGGATAATCTTTAAATTCAGTTCCAACCTGATCCCAGATAGCATCAAAAACTTTATAAGCCTTTTCTAAATCCTGCCCAAAAAGTCCCCACCATTGATAGTCCCAATGATCATTAATCATAACAATCAAATCAGCTTCAAGTGCATAATTTACAACTTCTTTGATTCTTTCCATAAAATCATTATTAATTTTATAGTCATTGTTTCGCCAATCCATTGTGCTTGTCCAGGCAACAGGAATACGAACAGAATCAAAGCCTGCAGCTTTGTATGCTTTAAATAATTCTTTTGTTGTAATTGGTTGTCCCCAGAATGTTTCGTAAGCAGATGGTTTTGCATTAAATCCATGATAATTTGCACCATTAGTTTCAAATGTATTACCAAGATTAATACCGTTTCCTAATATTTGTGCAAACTGGAGAGATTCCATATTTTCCAAATCATCGTCATCTACAATAATGTAATCATATGGTTTAGTTGGTTCATTGATTAAGCAGGAACATGCAATCAATCCTGAAAAAAATAAAATAAGAACTTTTTTAAATGTCTTAATTACTGATAATTTCATAATTTCCTCCATCAGCTGAAACAGCTTTTGAAACAGTTTTTAAGGCATTTGACCTTTATTTGTTTTTTATTATAAGGTGGAAAAATAGGAAAACAAGTTACAATTATGCAAATATATATAACATTTTGTGCAGATATTAAAAATTAACGACTTTCTTCCAGTTGAATCCAGGTATTACTGTTTCTGAATTCTGTTGGTGTAAAGGAAGTTTGTTCTTTAAATTGGCGCATAAAGTGATATTCAGTTTTATATCCGCATTTCTGGGCAATTTCTGAAATTGTAAGATTTGTTGATTGTAATAATTCTTTGGCAATTTTGATTCTGCCTTTTATAACGTCCTGAATTATATTTACTCCAAAAGTTTTACTGTAAAGATGTTGAAAGCCAGATCTGCTTAAATTCATAAAATCTGCCATTTCGTCTACATTATTAAAATAATTTGGAGAATTGTACAAACGGCTTCTTACGTAAACCAGTTTTTCATTTTTTGAAGCAAACATTTGTGGCGAGACGGATTCTGCTGAATTGATTAATCTGGACAACTTATAAAAGAAAATATCTGTATAAGCCTGCTGCAATTCAGAATGATGTATACTTGAAGAAAAAAGCTCAAAGGAAATGTGATGAATTTCATCAGAAAGTGCATCTACAGAGTTAATATACTGAGGTTCATCAAATTTTATTCCCATATTAATTAATTTTTCTTTATCTTCAGGTTCAAGGGAAAAATAAAACCAGTCATCAATATACTTATCTTTATCTGCCTTATATAAACTTGGAGTTGCTGGTGAAAGAATAATATAAGTATTTTTTACAACGTTAAATTTTTTATTGTTGATTCTTATGAAAGCGGAAGATTTTATTAATAGAAAAAGATAAGCTCCAGGACCTTGTGGTAAATCCATAACAAAATTATTTTCATGAACATAATTATAACCAATAGAACCTATTTTTATTGCCATATAATTAATTTATCATAAGATTTAAA
The DNA here is from genome assembly GCA_024402635.1 of Treponema sp. Classification (GTDB taxonomy): domain Bacteria; phylum Spirochaetota; class Spirochaetia; order Treponematales; family Treponemataceae; genus Treponema_D. The sequence goes on from JAKSTJ010000020.1 coordinate 43,743, forward strand.
AAATCTCATATAAGAATTTAAATGAATTTACATAAAATCTATGTTACTATAAAGATAGATTGATTTTGGGAGAGAATGTTGGATAAAAATATAGTAAATGCTTTAGATATGAAAGAAGAAAATCCCTTTTATAAAAAATATTTAAAGCGGAAAGATAAATTCCTGAAAAAAAAGCTTAAACGTTTATCAAAAGAAGAAGTTGATAAAATTGATTATGAACATAGTGATTATTATTTTCTTTGTTTTATGACAAAAAAATACTTCAAAGATAACATTTTAATCAGTCTTGAAAAAATATTAATTGGTATTTGTTCTATATTCATTCTTATTTCTATAAACAATTTTGTTAAAAAAGGAAGATGGCTTAAATCAATTGCTATGATGGCCTTTTTATTTTATGCAATTATTACTATTCCACTTTCAATTTTATATGTAATTGCCAATTTTATTTGTTTATGTACTTATAAAGATTATATTACAACCAGAGAAAGCGGTTTAGCTAAAAAGATAATTCATTTTTACGCTTCTGAAACAGATAAATTTTCTGCAGTAAACTGGAAGTCTGTATTTAAACGGGATGATTATGTTTATAAAGAAAGAAAAAGAATGCGTGGATGGTAAATTTAATATAATAGGTAAATTCTCTGCTTGACATATGAGTTAAAAGGGGTAAAATTTTCACTAGAATTTTAAAAACATTATCGTTTAAATTGTAAAACGATTAAGTTATAGGAGCAAAAAAACATGAACAAACCAAAGATTAAAATTGGTATCGTAGCAGTTAGCCGCGACTGTTTCCCAGAATCACTTTCTGTAAACAGAAGAAAAGCTTTAGTTGAAGCTTACACAAAAAAATATGGAGCTGATGAAATCTACGAATGTCCAATCTGTATCGTAGAAAGCGAAATCCATATGGTTCAGGCTTTGGAAGACATTAAGAAGGCAGGATGTAACGCACTTTGTGTTTACCTCGGAAACTTCGGTCCAGAAATTTCTGAAACATTGTTGGCTAAACACTTTGAAGGTCCAAAGATGTTCTGTGCAGCTGCAGAAGAAACATCTAAGAACGGTGGACTTATCCAGGGTCGTGGTGATGCTTACTGTGGTATGCTCAACGCTTCTTATAACCTTAA
>JAKSTJ010000021.1 GCA_024402635.1 Treponema sp.
TTTTTATACCACACGACGACTGAACTCGGCTCAGGCATAAACCTTCGCCCCAGCTTATTTGTGGTAAATCCTAAAAAATTGCTGACACAATTTTTCTTAACGGATTTGCAATGGTAAGCAAGTTCAAGTCTCTTCTCCGGTATAAAGCTTCCTTCTTCAAGGGAGCTTTTTTTTATGTCCAAATCCTTTTTTTATATCACACGACGACTGAACTCGGCTCAGGCATAAACCTTCGCCCCAGCTGTTTTAATGGTAAATCCTAAAAAATTGCTGACCCAATTTTTCTTAACGGATTTGCTATAGTAAGCAAGTTCAGGTCTCTTCTCCGGTAAGAAAGCTTCCTTAAAATTAAATACCGGAGATTGTTTCAACAATCGAGGATATTTAATTCGTTCGCGAGAGCGAACATGTTCAATAAACAGAGTTTTTTCTAAAAAACTCAAGTTAAAATAAGCGGCGGTATTTCGACGTTTATTTTATACCTTCCTTGTTAAAGGGAGCTTTTTTTTATGTCCAAATCTTTTTTTTATATCACACGACGACTGAACTCGGCTCAGGCATAAACCTTCGCCCCAGCTGTTTTAATGGTAAATCCTAAAAAATTGCTGACACAATTTTTCTTAACGGATTTGCTATAGTAAGCAAGTTCAAGTCTCTTCTCCGGTAAGTAAGCTCCCTTAAAATTAAATACCGGAGATTGTTTCAACAATTGTCATGCTGAACTTGATTCAGCATCTCACCTATAATTCCGGAATCATATTATTACATTGTTTTCTATATTCAATTGCTTCTTTCATATGAATCGACTGAATATTTTCAGACTCTTCAATATCAGCAATAGTTCTTGCAACCTTCATACAGGAAGAAACAGCTCTGGGAGAAAATCCATATCTTTCGATAGAAGCATCCAGTAAAGAAAGGGTTTCATTATCTAATTTACAAAAACTCTCTACTTCGGTTGGAGATAATTTCGCATTTCTTATACCTTGACGCTTTCTTTGAATTTTCACCGCAGAGGCAATTCCTTTTCTAATATCCAAAGTACTTTCTAATCCCGGCCTTTTTTCAATTGATTCAGAAGTTTCAGAATTATTTTCCACAAAAATTCTTAAATCAACTCTGTCCAAAAGGGGACCTGAAAATTTTTTCCAATACTGTTCAACTGATTTTGTACTGCACAAACACAGCTTAGTTCTGGAACCAAAATTTCCACAAGGACAAGGATTCACCGCCATTAACAATTGAAACTGGGCAGGATAGTTTGTACTTCTTCCGGCTCTGCTTAATGTAACAGAACCACTTTCAAGAGGAACTCTGAGCATTTGTAATACAGAACTTCTGAATTCTGCAGCTTCATCCAGAAACAGAACTCCATTGTGTGCCAGAGATATTTCTCCCGGCCTGCAATTTGGACCACCACCACAAATACCTTCTATGGTTGCAGTTTGATGTGGAATTCTAAAAGGTGGAATTCTAATCAAAGGTTCAGAAGGTTTTATTAATCCAGCCAACGACCAGATTCTTGTAACCGACTGAGCCTCATCAATAGTAAGTAAAGGATTCAAACCAGGAAACTTCTGAATGGCCATTGTTTTACCACAACCAGGTGCTCCAAGAGCAATAAGATTGTGTCCACCCGCCGCAGCTATTTGTAAGCCCCGTACAAGTTTTAACTGACCTTTCATATTGTTGAATTCATATTCAGAAACATTTTTTGGAAACCACACACCCTCAATCTCTTCACTGCCCTCAGGCAAATAACCAGTAGAATCCAAACCAAAACCTAGTTTCTCATAAAAACTAAAATCTTTTAAAGCTCTGAATGCATTTTCAAGAGTATCTGCTCCATATACCTGAACGCCAGAAACTTCACGGGCTTCTTCCGCGTTTTGAGCAGGAACAATACATCTCATAATTCCGCACCCTGCAGCTGTCGAAACGGCAGCATGAACTCCCTTAACAGCTCTGACTCTTCCAGAAAGTTCCAGTTCACCCATGACAAGAATTGGCTCTGAAATAAAACCCGAATCTCCGGTAGCTTCCGCAAATCCAGATAAAACTCCAAGGGCAATTGGTAAATCAAACCCGGCACCTTCTTTTTTAAGATCAGCCGGCGACAAACTGATTAATACTCTTTCAGGAGGAAAATCAAAACCAGAATTCCTAATTGCAGCCTGCATCCTTTCTTTTGATTCTTTTACCGCTCCATCTGCTAGTCCTACAATATCAACCGCAGGAATTCCACGTCTTAAATCAACTTCAACAGTTACAAGTGCTCCTTCGTATCCAAAAGGTGAAAAAGAATAAATTTGCATATACAACTCCAAAATCAAATTAAGCGTAAATCCTGTGTTACATTGCACAGAACCCTCTGTAAGTTAATATGCATTTACTTTTCGATTTCGGACCATTTTTTTAAAATTTTTTTTATTTTTTTCTGGCCGTGTACCTTATGAATAAGGTACCGGGCTTTTCATGGCTGCGGCTTTCGCCTCCGAACAAACTTTCAGTTTGTTTTGCTTCGCAACCATTACAATCCCTCACGGGAAAATTTTTTTGGGGGCGTTGCGGGGCTTTTTTTACAAAAATTATTTGCCCCGCTGGGTAGGTAGCGACCAACCATGTGGGCGCGGAGGGAGGGGCTCCTCCCTTTTTATTAAAAAAATAACAGGATTTTATAAAAGAATAATTATTTATTAATTTTCAATTAATGTTTTTGCATTATACTAAAACAATTAAAGTTTCTTATAAAATTTTTTATAAGCGAGGGGGATTATGAAGGCTCAGAAAACTAAAAATTTATGGCTTATTAATTTTGCTTTAGGATTTGTTGGTCGAAAACAATTTAGAAAGGTATATAAAGCATCTAAGAATTGTAAAAAAGTAACTGGTTCAACTCTTAGAAGTATTCTTGAATATGCAAAAGATTCTGAATGGGGAAAGGCTCATAATTTTGATCAGATTCTGGCTGCTTCTACTGATGAAGAATTGTACTCTTTATGGCAAAAAAATGTTCCACCTGCTGATTATGAAGATTTTAGACCTTTTGTTGAACGTCATAAAAATGGTGAAGAAAATATTCTGTTTCCTGGTAAGCCTAAAATGTATGCCACAACTTCTGGAACAACTAATGCTCCTAAATGGATTCCTATTACTAATGAATATTACGACAATGTTTACAGTAAAATGACAAATCTATGGCTTTATACTTTTATGATGCATAGAAAAGATTGTCTTGCTGGGCCTGCAGTTTCAATTGTTGGTAAAGCAATTGAAGGTTATGCTCCAGATGGTACGGTTTATGGTTCTGTTTCTGGAGTTACCCGCCGTGATATTCCAGATTTTATTAAACCTATTCATTCGGCTCCTGCAGATGTTTTTGATATTACTGATTATACTGCCAGATATTACACTATTATGCGTATTGCCATTGAACAGGATATTCATATTGTAATTACGGCAAATCCTTCTACCATTGTAGAAATGCAAAACAATGTAAACGAATTTTTTGATTCTTATTGTGATGATATTGAACATGGTACATTAAATAAAAATCTTGATATTCCTGCAGAAATTCGTGCTAAATTAATGCCTTGTTTTAAATCTAATCCAGAAAGAGCAAAGGAACTTCGTCAGTTAAAGGCTATGCACGAAACTATTTTGCCAAAACATTACTGGCCAAATATGAGAATTTTAACTACCTGGAAATGTGGAAATACTAAAAAGTACATGGAAAAATTTACAGAATCTTTCCCAGAAAAAATGCTTTATCAGGAATTTTCATATTTTGCTTCTGAATGTAGAACTGGTCTTGTTCTTAATGGTGGAAACGATACTGTATTGTTCCCTCATATGCATTATTTTGAATTTATTGAAGAATCAGAACTGGAAAGTGAAAATCCAGCATTTAAACAGGTATATGAACTGGAAGTTGGAAAACGTTATTCTGTATTTATTACAACTTATGCTGGACTTTACCGTTACAACATGAACGATCTGGTGGAAGTTACAGGTTTTTATAATACAATTCCAACAATTCAGTTTGTTCAGAAAATTAACGGAATTATTTCTATGACTGGAGAAAAACTTCATGAACGTCAGTTTATAGAAGCAGTTTCTCTTGCAGAAAAAGAAACAGGAATTTTTACAAAATTCTATGTTGGTTTTGCAGATATTGAAAATTCTGTTTATCAGATTTATTACGAATTTGCAGATCAGAATATTTCAGAAGATGAGGTTATTAAATTCAATTCAACTGTTGATAAAAAACTTAAAGAAGTTAACTGTGAATACGAACAGAAAAGAGATTCTTTAAGAATAAAAGAAGCAGTTCCTCATGTTTTGATTAAAGATTCTTTTGAAACTTTTAAACAGAATTGTCTTAAATTAGGATTCCGTGATGGTCAGTTTAAATTAAACTTATTGATGCAGGATGAAAAGCGACACTCAATGTTTAAGGAATTGATAAAAAAATAATGAATATTTTTGAAAATATAAGTGCTGTTATTTTTGATTTTGATGGCACTTTATATGATAATCACGGACTGGCGGCAAATTTTATAAAGCAGAATCTTTTTGGAAGTATAAAAATGCTTGCAGAAAGAAAAACTCATAAAATCTTAAAAGGAGTTTATTTAAATTCTTACGAAAATTTTTATGCTGAATATATTAAACAGCTTACAATCTGTCGTCATAAAAAGCCTGTAGAAAAAAATCTTGTAAAAATTTCTGACTGGTACAAAAATGATTTTCTTAATGCTCTGGTTTTAATGTTAAAGAAAAAATATGTTGCCAGAGAAAATGTAAATCTTGTTTTTGAAAATCTTAAGAAACGGAATATTAAAATTGCAATTTTAAGCGATTATGAAGTTGTTTTGCCAAGAATGAAGGCTTTGAATATTTCCAGTGAAAATGTAGATTTAATTTACGGGGCTGCAGAACTTGGCGGATTAAAACCAGCTCCCGAAATCTTTCTGAAAATTGCCCATGAACTTAAAATAAAACCTGAAAATATTCTTGTAGTCGGGGATAGAGATGACACTGATGGTGAAGGTGCAAGAAATTCCGGAATGAAATTTGTTCAGATTAAAACTGTTAAAAATTCTAAAAATCCTGAACTGGTGGCAAAAAACAATGTTTTTCTAGACTGGCAGGAATTTCTTTCTTTCTGCTAAAGAAATTTGAGTTAAAATGAACGGCAGTTTTTTAGCCGTTAAATTTCCCATTTATTCTGTTCAATTCCTGCCATTTTTACCATCTGCTGGTGAGCATTTTTCTGCATGGAAATACAGATTTCATTTTTTCGTTCACCTTCTTTTCCTACTGGTAAAATTGGTTCTCCAATAGTCAGTGTAATTAATGGATGTTTTACTTTGAAAAGTTTATAGAGTCCTTTTGGTTCTCTATAGGAAATTACCATTGGAATTACAGGAATCTGATATTTGTAGGCCATTTTAAATCCGCCAAGTCTAAAAGGTCTGATTGGCTGGTAATATTCCCAGCGGCAGGCTTCTGGAAATATGTGAAACCATTTTTTTCTATTATGAAGTTCATCAAAAGCTTTGTAAAAGTTTTTTAATGCAGAAATTGATTGTGGAATTGGAATTCCTCCTGTACCTTTAATCAAATTTCTATCTGGAGTCATTACATTTTCTGGGCGGGACGGATACCATAATCTTCTATATTTAACGGCCTGAACAACTGCAAGAAAATCCCATCTGTAAACATGATTACAAATTGTCATGGCTCCATTTTTAAAAAGTTTTCTATTCTTTCTAAGATTACTTTTTCCTTTTATTTTTAATCCGTATTTTATTCTGTGGATTGGAAAAACAATTGTAAAAATTGCCCCGTAAATTCCAAAAGAAAGAAGTTTTTGCTTAAAAGATTTATCTAAAAATGTATAATTGTTTTCTATATCTACCGGATGAACAATATTTGGCTGAATCATAAATTCCTGGGGATTTTCCGGATAAGTTAAATTTGTTTCTGGAACATAAGTTCCAGGCTTATTTATATGTTGATTCATTTAAAGCTTGCTCCTTAATTCTTCCCAGAATCGTTCTTCTATTTTTTTACCGCTGCAAGTGTGTCCCAGTCTTCTGTCTGAACGGATTTTTTCTCCGTGAAAGTCGCTGCCTGCCGTAACTATAAATCCTATTTTTCTTGCCAGTTCTTCCAAACGGGAACATTCTCCAGGTCTTGCTCCAGGATGATATGCTTCTAAACCAACAATTCCCCGTTCATAAAAATCCTTTAAAACATCTGGAAGTTTTCCCCAGGAAAGATACAAAGACATTGGATGGGCTACAACTGGAACTCCACCTGATTCTTTAATTGCCATAATTGCTTCATCAAGATTGCTTCCAACCCGTTCTGTATACCATGGCCGACCTTTTGCCAGATATTTATCAAAAGCCTGCTGACGATTTTTTACAATTCCTTTTTTTTCAAGTTCTGCTGCAAGGTGAGGTCTGCCAATAATTGTATTTGGAAAATCATTTTTAATTTCTTCCAGAGTAATATCAACGCCACCATCCCGCATTTTTTGAACAATTGATTCATTGCGGATATCTCGGTTTTTTCCAAGAGTGGCAATCATTTCTGTAAACGAAGGTGAAATCTGTTTTAACCCTAATCCTAAAAGATGAAACTCTCCTGTTGGAAAATTTATATTTAATTCACAGCCTGGAACTAATGTAATTCCTGCTTTTTCTGCCGCAATTTTTCCTTCTTCTAATCCTGCAACTGTATCGTGATCTGTAATTGCAATAACAGAAATATTATGATTTTTAGCTTTTTCTATAATTTCTGTTGGTGTATATTGTCCGTCTGAAGCGGTTGTATGAACATGTAAATCAACCATATATTTAGAATAGCATATTTTTAATTGTTATGATATAATGTACGTTGTTCTCTAAACTGTATAGTTGTTTATTTTTATAAAGTCGGGAGATAAAGATTTATGCCAAAAGCGATGCAATATACAAAAGGCTCAATCATCTATTTTGAAGGTGATCATGATGACAGAGTTTTTATCATGCAAAGTGGAGCCGTATTACTCACAAGTACAGACATTGAATCTGGTCAGCCAGTTGCAGAACAGGTTAAAAATGGCGAATTCTTTGGTGTAAAATCAGCTTTAGGACATTTTGCCCGAGAAGAAACTGCTACTGCTTTAGTACCTACAGTTGCTGTTGCTCTTACAGTTCAGGAATTTGAAATTCTTTTTAGTCAGAATAAAGCCTTGATTTTGAAAATGCTTCGGGTATTCTCAAATCAGTTGCGTCAGATTCATAAAAAAACTGAATCAATTTTAAATAATATTACAGAAGATCAGCAGTCTGGAATGCTTGCCGTTGCAAAAAGTTTCTATGATGATGAACAGTATCGTTCAGCTTGTGATGTTTATTTAAAATTCTTAAAACGATATCCAAATACTACAAAAAAAGATGAAGTTGCAAAACTTTATGCAGATTCAAAAATGCGTAATGACAGAGCTGCTGCCCACAATAAATATAAAGATGCTGCAGATACTTCTGAAGAAGATTCAACTTCATTAAAACTTTTCTCTTTACCAGCTTTTGACAGATTTGCAAAAAAATATGAGCCTGGTGAAGTTATTATTTCTGAATATGAACCAGGAGATTGTTTCTATCTTATTCAGAGCGGAAAAGTTCAACTTGTAAAATGTGTAAATGGTACATCTAAAAACCTTGATATATTAAAACCTGGCGAATTCTTTGGAGAAATGGCAATTCTTGATAATTCAGCCCGATCTGCAACTTGTGTTGCTGTTGGAAATGTTAAGTGTCTTGAATTTAACAAAGAAAACTTTGAATTGTTGATTGCAGGAAATCCTCAGATTGCACTTGTTTTACTTAAACTTTTCTGTAAACGTATTTACGATCAGAAACGACGATTTAGAATTCTTTGTATAAAAGATTTACAGGCTCGTCTTGCAGATGTATTCCTTATGCTGGATGAAATGAATCCACCTACAAATCCTGCAGAAAAAATGCGTCGCTTTAATGTTACTTCCGGAGATATTGCTCACTGGGCAGGACTTTCAATTGAAGTTACAAAAGAAGAATTAAGCAAATTTGTAGAAAAACGCAAGATCGAAATTTTTGACGGATACATGATTGTAGCAAACATCCTTGACCTTAAACGCATGTTTGACACTCGTTTCAATCCATCAGTTTAATTATTTACTTTTCATATAATTTTTTTTGCCGATTTAGCTCACCCGGTAGAGCAGCACCCTCGTAACGTGCAGGTAGTTGGTTCAAGTCCGACAATCGGCTTTTTTAATTTTAAAAAAGTTTTGAAATTCGGACTTGAACCAACTTCCGAAGTAAGCGCTGACCGAATAGGGAGGAAGAGCAACCATGGATGGTTGCGGAAGCGAACGAAGGCGCCCGGAGGGAACAGACAGGAAGTCTGTGAGAGAAGGGGGCAGTTCGAGTCTGAGATCTTATAAAAAAGAAGACACGTTAAAAACAAAGCCGAAAGGGTTTGTTTAGTGCTTACAGAATTTTTGAAATTCGGACTTGAACCAACTTCCGAAGTAGCAACCACCGAATTATGGAGGAAAAGAAGTGTCATTCTCAATTCAATGGACAGATTTTCCAGAAACTTTTGATAATTCCCATGAATTAGAAAAGATTTCATTTTCTTTTTTACCAGCTCCAGAAAATCTAAATGGCAGTTTGTTTATTGCAGGAGACAATTATCCTGTTTTACAAAAGCTTTGCCCACTTTACAAAAATAAAATAGACATCATTTACATTGATCCACCTTATAACACAGGAAATCTTTTTACTTATAACGATAAATTTGGAAAAACTTCTGATTCTCATTCCCAATGGCTTAGTTTTATGAGTAGAAGATTAAAGTTGGCAAAAGAACTGTTATGTTCGACAGGCTGTATTTTTATAGCAATTGATCAGGCGGAACTTTATCATCTTAAGCTTTTGTGTGACCAGATTTTTGGTGAAGAAAATTTTGTAAATGATTTTATGTGGCTTCACGGAAAGGGAAAAAAAGATACCTGGTCCAGAACTTTACAGCAGCACACTCTTTGTTATGCAAAAGAAAAATCAGCTCTGTCCCCATTTGTAGAAATTGAAAATACAAACTGGGCAAAAACCAATGTTGATAATGATCCTCGTGGAAACTGGTTTAGCGGTAGTGTTTCTTTTACAGAAAAAAGAAGCAATCCAAATCATAGAAATTATTTTTCCATTACATCTCCAAGTGGAATTGTCTGGACTCGCCAATGGATGAAATCAAAAGAAGAAATGGAACAGTTGATAAAAGAAAACAGAATTTTTTGGGGACAGTCCCCTGATTTTAATAAAGTTCCACGAATCAAGATTTTTAATGAAGAAAAAACAGAAATCATTCCTAAAAATATAATCGACTGCGTAGAATCAACAAGAAATGCTCAGACTCATTTAGATGAACTTCTTGGCGAGAAAAATTGTTTTGATAATCCTAAACCTGTCAGCTTAATTAAACATCTGATAAAAATTACCCAAATGAAAAAAGATGCTCTGATTCTGGATTTTTTTGCAGGAAGCGGAACAACTTTTGAATCAGTGTGCCAGCTGAATAAAGAAGACGGGGGACAGAGAAAAGTAATTCTTGTACAAAAACCAGAAGTTCCTCAAAAAGAAAGTAGTTTTGAAACAATTGCAGATTTATGCTGGAAAAGAATTTGTAAAAATGCAGAAGAATTTGGGGAAATGGTGGAACGAGTGGAGATTAATCATGAATAAACTTTTTATAAAATTAATTTTTGGATTTTGTATTATTTTCCTAACAATTTCCTGTAAAACCAAATCTTACACAGTAATAGAAAATTCAGATGGTGTAACTCTTTTGCATGAAGGTAAAGCTATTCTAAAAGTAATTGATGGCGAGAATTCAGTTAAGTTAAATATCAGGGACAGTGAATTACTATTGAATTTAGAAGAAAATTTTATAATTTCAGGAAAAATACAAGATCCTTCTGTGGAAATTGTTTTTAATTCCAGTGAAACCGGTGTTGTAAATGCATCAATTTCAAATAAAAGAGATAGTGGAATAGCAGTTAATTTTCCTTATACAGATAATGCCGGTTCCTTTATGTTTAATACTCCAGATTATGGGTTAATAACAAATTTTGATATGACTAAGGAAATCCCATTTGTTGGGCATGAAGAAAAAATAAAAGATGAAGTGATTATATATGAAGTTGATGAAAAGGGAATTGTAAAATATTAGGTAGTTTTTATTATCAATGAATCTTGTAATTTCCTGAGATAAAAACAAAAAAAGATTTAATAGAAATTGATTAAAGAGAATTTGTTGAAGTTCATAAAACAAAGGAAATTAAGGATATTCGTTGAGTTGATTTGTTTTCATAAAAGGCATCACCTTCAACAGAGTCGAAATGTATAAGTATTGGCTTTCGGTATATCAACAACTATTTGGCAGATGCTTAATTATTGATTTTTAATTTATTTATTTCTTCTTCGGAAAGGCCAGTATACAGAATTATTTTTTCAAGAGTTTCTTTATTCTGAATCATTTCTTTAGCAATAGCAATAGTCTGATCTTTTTTACCAGCCTTTTCACCACGTTCATAGGCTTCCTGCGCTTTTACCCGTAAATCTGTTTTATAACTGTATCTGGCACAAAGCATGTTTATAATCTCCTTAGTATTGGCTTCAAGAAAATCCTGCAGAATACCATTTTTAAGGGCTTCATCAATTGCTTTTTTCAGAGCCCGTTTAGAATTTCTGTTTCTGCGAACAATTTCAATAAACTGTGTGTACTGTTTTAATATATTACAGTGTTCCATCATTTTCAATTCTGAGTCAGGATTTTTAGAAGATTTTATATTTTTTACTACAACTTCCAGATCAAGAGGAACAGTTTCACCATAATATTCATTTTTTATAAAAGCATCAGAAAGTTTAAGGATTTTGTTGTTAGGATAAGGTTCTTCCCCATTGTAAAAAACATAAAATTCAGGGGCTGGCAAAGAAATGACATCTTCTTTGTAGCGGTTTTCGTTTTTCAGGATAATTTCGTAAATTCTCGTAACATATTCCAGGCAACGCAAAGGCATGTTCTCATTTATTGTAGACTGATGTTCTATAAGGACTATGATTTTATTATCAATGAGCATGGAAATGTCATTCTTAAAAGTGGAATACATGGTCTGTGGAATAATAATCTGCTCAATGTCTGTTTCATCCAGTTTTAAGTCTGTACCGTGAAGTGCGTTGTAAAGAGAAAGAAAATTTTCTTTGTCAGAAAAAAGAGCACAGAAGATAGAATCTTTATGGTTGTGTTTCAGTTTTATCATATTAACCTCTACAGTTAATATGCGTTTAGTTTACGATTTCGGAGCAAATTTAAGAAAAAAAATACAAATATCAACAAATTACATCGGTTACGCTGAAAAAATATCAATTTTCAACTAAATACAACATCCCTTCGGAAAATGTAATCTACCAATGGTTATTTTATAATGCGTGGGCAAACCTCATATACTCGGTTTAACAGTATTCTTGACAGAATACTGTTAAAGGATGTTTCTTAAACTTATAAATCTAAGGAGAATTTTGTAATTGAAAAAAAATGCTTATATATTTTCTTGCTTTCTCGAGGCAGCGGTTATTATTGTAGACATTGTTTATGGATTTATGTATAAAGATTGTCCCGCTTTATTGATTGTTGCTAATGCTGCCTCAATATTAGTATTTATTTTAATGGCTTTGTTGTGTTTATATAATAGACCTAAAACTGATCATTTAAATGAACTATTGGATAAAGTTCATGGATTCTATAAAGAACCAACTTTTTTAGGGGAAAAAAACATTGTGCAATCTTCTAATGTAGCTATAAAAATTGAATCTGATAAATATTTAAGTTCTTATTATGCAATGATAAGAGATATTATTTGTACTGAAATATCTAAATAATGGAAACAGAAGTTTTGCTTAGTATGTTACAACTTATAGTTGGGATTATAACTCTTTTAGTAACAATCTATATACCGGTTGCGATAATGAATTATCAGAATTATAACAATCTGACTTCTATGTATATGCACTTGGAATTTGGACAAGCAATACAGGCTATTGTTGATTTTTTTCATGATGATTGTAATTGTGATGTTTCGTTGATTAGTCAAAAATATGCAGAAAAATTGCATAATAATGGTAAGACTTTGCATGAATATAGACGCCTTTTGAATAATTACTTTTGGTCTTTGGAAATGTGTCGTAAATCAAGTATTTTATTGAGTCATAAAATAAAAAAAGAATTTACAAATAGGGAAGCCTGGATAATAAAAGTTCTTATCTACATGAATAAAGCTATTGATGAAGAAGAAATGTTTAAGGATATAAGTTCTATTAGGTATGGAAAAATTCATAAAGTAAATGGAATTAATAAATATCTTCTAAGTCTTTCTAATTCTTTATCAAAATCCGGAAAACAAATTAAATAGTTATTAATTAAGGAGCAAGATAAAAACTATTGAAATAGCACAGTTTTTATCTACTTCAAATTTGCGTTGTAAACTTTTTATGGGGGTATAAATTGAAAAAGCTTTTTAGTTTTCTATTAATTATCTGTTCAATTATTTTAGTAATTGCATGTAAACAAGAACCGGAGCCAGAACCCGTGGTTCTTTCTTATATTGAAATTACAAACCAAGCTTTCAAAACAGAATATTTTGTTGGAGAAGAACTTGATACAACAGGGTTGGAAATTACAGCATATTATAGTGATGGTAGTTCTGAAATTGTTGAAGATTGGACTGTGGAAGGATTTGATTCTTCTGCGGCAAGTAGTAGCAAAAGAATTACTGTTGTTTTTGAAGGAAAAAGAACAAGTTATTATGTAAAGATAATTGCAATTAAAATATTGAGAATTGAAATTACAAATCCTGCAACAAAAACAGAATATTGTATTAAGGAAAAACTTGATACAAGCGGATTAGAAGTTTCTGCTATAATGAATGATGGAACAAAGAAAGTTATAACTGGATATACTACATATTTTAGCAGTTCTGTTATTAGCGATGATGTAAAAGTCAGTATTTACTATTCTGGTTATAGTATAAATTATTCAGTTAAAGTAAAAAAACATGATTTTGATGAAAAATGGTCATATGATGAGGAAAATCATTGGCATGCAGCATTGTGTGGACATGATGTTATAGATAAATATGGAAAACATAATATGTCATCTGATTGTAAATGCATAGATTGTGGTTATTTCAATAATGAAATGACTGTAGCTGAATTTGATGACAGAATTAGCGGTGTAACAAAAATTACAGCAAATAATTCAAAAACTGGGATTTATATATCAGATGATGGCCTTACTGCAAATATATATAATATAAAACTAACTCAAAATTCTGGTTATGTAGGATTCCCTTCTTCGTTGGTTTCTGCGGATTTATCCGGAATTGATTTTTCAAATGTTTCAGACACAAGTTATATGTTTAATGGTTGTAAGTTGGAAAGTGTAACGCTACCATCTAGTGTAACAAGCATTGGACGCAAAGCATTCTATAACTGTACAAGATTAACCAGTGTAACAATACCAAGCGGTGTAACAAGCATTGGAGAAGATGCATTCTATAACTGTACAGGATTAACGAGTGTCACAATACCAAGCGGTGTAACAAGTATTGGAGATAGAACATTCAAAAAATGTACAGAATTAACGAGTATCACAATACCAAGCGGTGTAACTAGTATTGGAGATAGTGCATTCCATGACTGTTATAGATTAACGAGTATAACTATCCCTAGCAGTGTAACAAGTATTGGTAGTGATGCATTTCAGAATTGTAACAGTATAACTGTAGTTGAAACAGATAATGCAGGAAAATGGGCAGGGATAAATTTTGAAAATGGCCAGTCAAATCCATTATGTGGTAGTGCTCCTTTTTTACGTTCAATTAAATTATATGAAAACGGGATAGAAGTAAAAAATCTTGTAATAGATTCAAGTGTAAATAAAGTAAGTTCTTATGCATTCTATAACTGTAAAGGATTAACGAGTGTCACAATACCAAGCGGTGTAACAAGCATTGGAGATTGTGCATTCCGTGACTGTACAGGACTAACCAGAATAACAATACCAAGCAGTGTAACAAGTATTGGAGCTAGTGCATTCTCTAACTGTACAGGATTAACGAGTGTAATAATACCAAGCAGTGTAACAAGCATTGGACGCAATGCATTCTGTGACTGTACAGGATTAACGAGTATAACTATCCCCAGCAGTGTAACAAGTATTGAAGATTATGCATTCTATAACTGTACAGGATTAACGAGTGTCACAATACCAAGCAGTGTGACAAGTATTGGACGCGAGGCATTCTATAATTGTCGCAGTATAACTGTAGTTGAAACAGATAATGCAGGAAAATGGGCAGGTATAAATTTTGAAGATGGCGACTCAAATCCATTATATAATTCACATTCAATTAAATTATATGAAAACGGAAAAGAGGTAAAAAATCTTGTAATAGATTCAAGTGTAAATAAAGTAAGTTCTTATGCATTCTATAACTGTACAGGATTAACGAGTGTAACAATACCAAGCAGTGTAACAAGCATTGGACGCAATGCATTCTATAACTGTAAAGGATTAACGAGTGTAACAATACCAAGCAGTGTAACAAGTATTGGAGGTAGTGCATTCTATTACTGTACAGGATTAACGAGAGTCACAATCCCAAGCAGTGTAACTAGTATTGGTAGTAAAGCATTTTATAAGTGTTCCAGTATAACTGTAGTTGAAACAGATAATGCAGGAAAATGGGCAGGTATAAATTTTGAAGATGGCGACTCAAATCCATTATATAATTCACATTCAATTAAATTATATGAAAACGGAAAAGAGGTAAAAAATCTTGTAATAGATTCAAGTGTAAATAAAGTAAGTTCTTATGCATTCTATAACTGTACAGGATTAACGAGTGTAACAATACCAAGCAGTGTAACAAGCATTGGAGAAGATGCATTCTCTAACTGTACAGAATTAACGAGTGTAACAATACCAAGCGGTGTAACAACCATTGGACGCAATGCATTTGGTGAATGTATAAGATTGACTAAAGTAAAAACAGATAATGCAGGAAAATGGGCAGGAATAAATTTCGAAAGTCCAACTTCAAATCCATTGTATTATGCAGGTAGATTATATGTAAGAAGCGAATTAGCAGAAGAATCTATAGTAATACATTCAAGTGTAAATAAAGTAAGTTCTTATGCATTCTATAACTGTAAAGGATTAACGAGTGTCACAATACCAAGCGGTGTAACAAGCATTGGAGATTGTGCATTCCGTGACTGTACAGGACTAACCAGAATAACAATACCAAGCAGTGTAACAAGTATTGGAGCTAGTGCATTCTCTAACTGTACAGGATTAACGAGTGTAATAATACCAAGCAGTGTAACAAGCATTGGAGCTGGTGTATTCTCTAACTGTACAGGATTAACGAGTGTAACAATACCAAGCAGTGTAACAAGTATTGAAGCTAGTGCATTCAATTACTGTAAAGGATTAACGAGTATAACTATCCCAAGCAGTGTAACAAGTATTGAAGATTATGCATTCTTAAATGTTCCAAAAGTGATCTACTCTGGTTCTGCTACAGGTTCTCCATGGGGTGCAAAGGAAGTTGTAAATCAATAATTTCCATAAATAAAATCTATTCTGAACTAAAAAACATCTTCTTTAGGATTTTTAACTTTTAGAAGATGTTTTTTTATTTTAAAAGACTATTCTATGTAAAAAAAACGGTTATAGCAAATATAAGTTCGCTAAAGTCTGGGAAAAGTTCACTTAAAAATTCATAAATAAATTTGATAGTGTACCATAAAAGTGTTACATATATAATATGAATGCGGAAGATTGTGTAATCTATAAAGGTTCATTTTTTCAGATTGAATGGTATTATGATTCAGATGGGAAAAGCTAACCTTATGATTATTTCCAGGCCTGTGATTTATCTCAAAAAAGAAAGTTCTTGATGTTATGTCAAAGAATGGGTGATTTTGGAAAAATCCTTGATGAACAGAAATTTCTAAATGAGTCAGATGGTGTTTATGCATTCAAATCACAACCAGATAGATATCTATGTTTTTTCAAAAAAAGAAAGAAAATCATAGTTACTAATGCTTATAGAAAACAAACTCAAAAACTTCCAAAAAGTGAAAAGGATCTGGCATTAAAGAATATGGCAGATTATCTTGTAAGAAATCCTGATACGAAGGAAACAAAATGACAACTTTTGATAAATTTTTTGAAGAAAATCCAGGACAGAAATCTATTTACGAAAAGGAATATAATGATTTCCTGCTTTCGGAATTTATGTTAGATAAAATGGCAGAAGAAAATATTTCAATTCGAGAACTTGCAAAACAGGCAAATGTTTCGCCAACAGTTATTCAAAAACTCCGTTCCAAGGATGCTGAAAAAGTAATTCTCACAACATTTACATCAGTTTTACGCTGTCTTGGTTATCAGATTAGACTTGAAAAATGTCCATCTTTTTAGGTATAAATAGATATTTTATATTGGATTCCGACTAGATTTTTTTGGATTCCTTTGCGTGAATTGGTAAACTCGTTTTTTTAACTAGTGGACTGATTTACGTGTAATAATCATTAAAAGATTTGATAGAAAATGCTTTAAGAGAATTTGTTGAAGTTCATAAAACAAAGGAAATTAAGGATATTCGTTGAGTTGATTTGTTTTCAGAAGACTATGACTATAAAAAAATGAGGGTTGGAGAGTAAATTATAATTATAAAATAAGAAAACTTTACAAAAGTGTAAAATAAACTTGCTTTAAAGTCTTTTCCATACTATATTAAATAATATGAAAGAGACTTTAATTTTTTTAAGAGAAAAAAATCGTTATTCACAGACAGAAATGGCTAAACTGGTGGGCGTTTCCAGACAGGCTTATGTTAAATATGAAACTGGAGAAGTTGAACCTAGTGTTCAGATTGTTCGTAAACTTAGTGAAATTTATGGCGTTGATTATTGCGAGTTGATTGACAATTATTACAGGTCATATAATAGTAGTTCTACTTTTGGATTATTTAAAATTTCTTCTCCAACTCCATCTTATGGTCCAGTAGTTGCAGAAAATACTTCAGAATTTAATGTTTCTGAAAATTCAACCATTAATCTTGAAAAACTTCAGCTACTTTTACTTGAGTTGCCAAAAAAATGTTATGAAGAATTGTCTGGCATTATTAAAGAGTTGATTGAAAAAAACACAAATCCTAAATGGGTAAATGAAGTTTTTTCTTTGATGGATGAAAATCCTGCTTCATCAGAAAATATAAATTGGTCTCGGGAGGATCTGTATGAGCGCTAAAAATTCACAGCAGATTTTCTTTGATACAAATATTCTTGTATATATGCAGGATTCAAAAGATATTTCCAAACAGCAGAAAGCTCGGCAAGTCTTTGTGGAATGTGTTGAAAGTAATTCTTTAGTTATCTCTACACAGGTTCTTCAGGAATATTATAATGTTATGGTAAATAAGCTTAAGCAAGATAAGGAACTTACAAAAAAAATAATTCATTCTTTTAAGTCAAATTTGCTTGTTGTTCAGGTGACCACAGAACTCATTGAAAATGCTATAGAAATTAATATTAAAACTGGATTTTCGTTTTGGGATTCATTGATTATTTCAACTGCTCAGGCTTCGGGATGTAATGTTATTTATTCTGAAGATTTAAGCGATGGACAAATTATTAATGGTATAAAAATTGTAAATCCTTTTGCAAATGAATAATTTTTCACAAATCAGTTTATTCTCATGTTATATTAAAAAAAGACATATTTTAAAAAAGGAACAAAAATGCTTTCACAAGAAAATAATCGTTTAATTATAAAAGATGGTTTTGGAACTGTATGGATCGAAGCTTGGGGTAAAGATTCGGTTCGTGTTCGTATGACTAAAGACCGCCAGATGGATAAAAACAATTGGGCTTTGGGAATTAAGAATGAAGAATTAAGAATTAAGAATGAGGAATGCGATATAAAGATTTCTGAAATCGATACTACTTATTCCTGGGCCAAGGATTTTGAAGAAGAATGGAAGGCTGGTAAAGTTCAGATTCAGCAAACTTCAGGTCAGGTTGCATCTCTTAAAAATGGAAAACTTCTTGTAAAAGTAAATCACGAAAATTGGATTAGTTTCTGGAAAGTTGAAGATGGTGCAGAAACTTTACTTTTTGAAGAACAGTGGCGTAATCGTTGGAGAATTGACCGCTTCTGTGTTCCTACTAATACTGCAGGTCGTGAGTTAAAAAATAATGCCGGTACTTTTAATTCCAAAGCAACGGTTCGTTTTGAAGCTTATGATGATGAAAAACTTTTTGGTATGGGGCAGTACCAGGATTCTCATCTTGATAAAAAAGGCGGTATTTGGGAACTTTCTCAAAAAAATTCGCAGGCATCGGTTCCATTTGTAATTTCTAGTCGTGGTTATGGATTTTTATGGAATAATCCTGCTATTGGTACTGTATCTTTTGGTACAAACGGCACAATCTGGACTGCAGAACAAACTCAAAAAATCGATTATTGGGTAACTTGCGGAACTCCATCTGAATGTGAAGAAAATTATACCAGTGTAACAGGTCGTACTCCAATGATGCCAGATTTTGCAATGGGATTCTGGCAGTGTAAATTACGTTATAGAAATCAGGCCGAAGTTATTGCTGTGGCAAAAGAATATCGTCGCAGAGGATTGCCTCTTGATGTAATTGTTATCGACTTTTTCCATTGGTCTTGTCAGGGTGATTTTAAATTTGATGCAGAAGACTGGCCAGATCCTGATGGCATGGTAAAAGAACTTTCTGAAATGGGTGTAAAACTTATGGTAAGTGTATGGCCTACTGTTGATGAACGTTCTGAAAATTTTGATGAAATGGCAGAAAACGGATTCTTAATCAGTTTTGATAAAAAAGATGGCTTTAATATGGATTGGATGGGAAATACAGTTTTCTTTGATCCTACAAATCCTGAATGCCGTAAATATCTTTGGGAAAAATGTAAAGAAAATTACTTTAAAAAAGGAATTGAACTTTTCTGGTTAGATGAAGCTGAACCTGAATATGGTTTATATGAATTTGAGCATTATAAATATCATATTGGACCTGCAATGGAATGTTCAAATATTTATCCTTACTATTATGCAAAAGCCTGGTACGAAGGTCTTAAAGGCGAAGGGGTTGAACTTCCATTAAGCCTTGTTCGTTGTGCCTGGGCAGGTTCTCAGAAATTTGGTGCGGTTGTGTGGTCTGGAGATGTTCATTCTGATTTCCGTTCTTTCAGAAATCAGGTTCAGGCTGGATTAAGTATGGCAATTGCCGGAATTCCTTGGTGGACTACAGATATTGGTGGTTTCCTTGGTGGTAATATTCGTGATGAAGGTTTTAAGGAACTTTTGGTTCGCTGGTTTGAATGGGGATGTTTCTGTCCTGTAATGCGACTTCATGGGGAAAGACCACCTTTCTTTGTTCCAGAAAAACCTTATCACGAAGTTCGTGGACATCAGATTAAACAGATGGAAAGCGGACAGAATAATGAAGTCTGGTCTTTTGGTGAAAAAACCGGTGCTATTTTAGAAAATCTGTTAAAACTTAGAGCCAGATTAAAACCTTACATTAAAGAACAGATGGTTGCAGCGCATGAAAAAGGTACTCCTGTAATGCGTCCTTTAATGTACGATTTTTCTAATGATGAAATGGCTTGGGAAGTTGAAGATGAATATATGTTTGGTTCAAAACTTCTGGTTTGTCCTGTAATGGAAGCTGGTGCCGAAAAACGTTCAGTTTATCTTCCTGTAACAAATTCTGGTGAAAAATGGGTGAATTCTGCAGATGGAAAATCTTACGAAGGTGGCCAGACAATTGAAGTTGAAAGTCCATTGAATCAAATTCCTGTATTTAGTTTAGGAAATTTTGATATAAAAATATGGTAATCATAAAAAATAATAGTAAAATATAAATATTAAGAGGCTAAAAATGAATAAAGATCTTAAAAAAAGATATATTATGACAGTTGTATATGCTGTAATGTTTGTACTCTGGACAGTTCTGGTTAAATTTGTTGATGTTCAACCGGTTGGGCCAGAAGGTTCGGCAGTTGGATTTGCTACAATCAATACAGCAATTCAATCTGGACTTCCATTTAATTTTTTCTGGTATGAACTTACACAGATTTTTGGTTATGCTGCACTTTTAATTGCCGCTGCTTTTGCAGTAACAGGATGTATTCAGTTTATAACCAGAAAATCAATCAAAAAGGTTGATAGAAATATTTTAACTCTTGGTTGTCTGTATATTCTTGTTATTCTGCTTTATGTTTTCTTTGAAAAAGTAGCTGTAAATTATCGTCCGATTATTGTTGATTTAAAAGAAGGTCTGGAAGCATCTTATCCTTCAACTCATACTTTCCTTATTCTTGTGATTGTTGGCAGTGCTCTTCAGGAAATTGGAAATTATCTTAAAAATCCAAAATTACTGATGGCTCTTAAGATTTTAGGATTTATTGTAATGATTCTTACTGCAGTTGGAAGACTTTTATCTGGTGTTCACTGGTTCACAGATATTATTGGTGGAATTCTTCTTTCAACAGTATTACTTTCTCTTCCAAGAGCAAAAAAACAGACTGAATAATCATGAAAAACATTTTTGAAGATCCAGAAGGTCTTGAACACGAAGTAAAAAAACAGCTGGGAATTCCAGATTATTTAATGATGGAAAATGCAGCTGTTGAAATGGCCGGTTTTATTAGAAAACTGGTTGTGGAAAAAGGAATTGAAAATCCTTCAGTTTTAATTGTTTGTGGTAAAGGAAATAATGGCGGTGATGGATATGCATTGGCACGTCATCTTGCTGATTTTAAACTTTCTTTATGCTCAATAGATTTACCATCTTCAAGAGAGGCTCTTACTCAGTTCAATATTTGTAAAAAACTTGCCCAAATAAGCGAAGAAAGCAATCTTTCTAAAGAAGCTGACATTGTTGTTGATTGTATTTACGGAATTGGTTTTAGAGATGAATTTTTGCCAGGGGTAAAAAAAGTTGTTGAGTCCTTAAATGAAATGAAAGGAATTAAAATTGCCTGTGATGTTCCATCTGGATTGCGTAAAGATGGTACTTGTGCCGATGGAATTTTTAAAGCAGATTATACTCTTACAATGGGAACTTTAAAAACAGCACTTTTTTCTGATAAAGCAAAAACTTACTGTGGAAAAATTATTCCCTTGAATCTTGGAATTCCTTCTTCTGATTTCGAATCTTTTGGAGAAACAAAAGTTCATCTTGTAGAAGAAAATGATGCAAGTTTGCCAGTCAGAAAAAATCCTGGAGCTCATAAAGGTTCTTATGGTCATACAGTTGTTTTTGCGGGAGAAAAGTCCGGGGCTGCTGTACTGGCTGCAACTGCGGCGTTGAATTTTGGAAGCGGTCTTTCAACTTTACTAAAAACAGTTAATTCTAATTTGATTCAATTTAAGATTTCTCCAGAATTAATGATTAGTCAGCAGATTCCTAAAAAATCTACCAGCCTTGTAATTGGTTCAGGTTTAGGTTATTTATCAGAAGCAGACAGTAATCTTTTAACAAACTGGTTTAATGGAACAAGAAATCCTGCCGTTGTTTTAGATGCAGACATTTTTAATGTGGAATATTTTATTTCGTTACTGAATTTCTTAAATGGATTTGAAAGCGCAAGAATTGTGTTAACACCTCATATTGCAGAGTTAAACCGTTTTCTTGAAAAAGTTCAAAAAGCTTATCCGGATGTAGGATTAAGTAATGAAGAAATATCTGTTCAGAATCTGTCAGAATCAATTTCAACAAAAATTAAAATTGGAAAAATATTAAATGTTCTTTTCCCAAAAACTACAGTTGTAATGAAATCTGCAAATACCTTTATTGCAACGGAAGGGGAAATTTTTGTAATTGCTAATGGAACAGAAGCTCTTGCAAAAGGTGGAAGCGGAGATGTTCTGGCAGGAATGACTGGTGCGTTACTTGCCCAGGGTTATTCTTCTAAAGATGCAGCTGTAACCGCCTGTTATTTCCATGCAAAAGCTTCTGTTTCTGAAGATGAAGAAAATTATAGTCTTACTCCTGAAAAATTGATTTCAAGAATCGGATGATTTAGAACAATTTTCTACATTCCAAATAGAATCTTTTTTCGTCGGCTTCTCCCATAGAGAAACTTTTTCTTGGTAATGGTCCTCGTCCATTGATTGTTTCAAAGAATGAATCTTTTGCAATTGGTGGAAGGAGAATTCCAAGAGAATTTTCTTTTGTTCCTAATGCTAAAACTTCTTCTGTTCCGTGAATGTAGTCAATTTCTGGTTTTACCATTGAACAAACGTCACCTTTGCAAACATGGGAAGCAGGTGCAGATTTAAGGAATTCATCAATTTCCGGCTGAAGCCGTGCCACTGCAAGTTCTTTAATTTTTGTTTCCAGAAGAACGTATTTTTGATTTCCATTTTCATCAATAAAATCAAAACCAAAATTTGCCCAGGAATTTTTTACAGATTTTTCCAGTTCATCTTTTGAAGAAACTTCTTTTGTTGTTCCTTCAAGTTTTTTTGACAGAGTTTCAATTAAAGCTTTATTATCAATATTGAAAATTACTCTGTGAATTGGTTCAAAAGTAAGTCCTGAATCATAAATGTTTACAATTTCAATAAGTGCATAGCGAACAGGATTGTTTTTAAGTTCATCTTCTGTTGCACCATTTTCAATAAGTTCTTTTTTATGTTCATCCCAAACGGCTTTGGCTGTTGCTAAAGAATGGTTTCCATCACCAACTGCAAAAAGGAAAGTTGAACCGTCTGCATCTGTGTTATCGGCAGCAATTTTATTTACGGCTTCAGTTACAGCTTTAATCTGAGCTTCAGAAGAAATTTCCCAGCCTGTAATTGAACCGCCGTTATTCATAAGTTGTCCCTGGTAAAGAGGCTGATTTTCTTTTGCAATTGAACCTGTTCCGCCAACTAATAAATCTTCTTTATCATCAACTAAAAGCATAATGTGTGGAAGTTCCAGTGGAGCGCCTTTACGAATTTCCATTCTTGGTGGAATTCTTTCAACAATTGTTGCTTCTGTGGCACGAATATTTGCTTTTGAAAAAGGTTTCCATTCGTAAGTTTCCAGATCAATCTGAGTTACAAGACCTTTTCTTGTGCGTCCAAAAGCTGTTGTTCTTTCTATATAAACCATTGCTTTTTTAGCAGGAGCAAAAACATCTGAATTAAGATATTCAGTCATTGTACTGCGAATTTTTTTAATTCTGTCAGCTTTATCTGGAGAATTTAAATAAACTTCTGGAAGTATTAAATTTAATGTAGAAGGTTTTCCTTCAGCATTTTTTTCAGCTTTTTTCCAATATTCTAAATCCTGTGTGTATTGATCGCATGCAATTACAGACCAGGAAGCCAAATCAATTTTTTTAGGAAGTAAAATTTCTGGTATACGAATACCAAATTCTTCAATGTTTTTCATATTTTAATTATACTAAAAATATGGCTGAAATAAAACAGTTTCAACATCACTCTCAGAAACAAGCACAAAAACAAAATCAAAAACTTACTCAAAAACAAATTCAGGCTGTAGGTTTTCTTGCTATGTCTTCAAAAGATTTGCGGGAAGAAATTTTGCGGATGGCTGAAGAAAATGATGCAATTGAAATTGTTTCAGATCCATTTACTTCTGGTGATAATTTTCAAAGAAGCCTGTCCCCATCATCACTTTCTGCAGATGATTATAATTCAATTTTGGAACAGCAAAGTGATAATCGGGAAACTTTACAAAAGCATTTGATGGATCAGATTCATCTTCAAAGAATCAGTGCTTCTGAAGAAGAGTTGTGCCGTAAATTAATTTACAATCTTGATAAAGACGGTTTTTATGGTTCTAAAATTAAACCGGAAACTTTGCTGGATCCTTCTCAGCCTCAGCAGAATTTGTTTATGCTGAAAAAATGTATGTCTTTAATTCAACAACTGGATCCTGTAGGAACCTGCTGTAAAGATGTTTTTGAAAGCTTAAAAGTTCAATCTGAAGTTCTGGGAAATGCATCGGTTTTTACAAAATTTATTCTTGATGGAAATCTGGAATTATTAAATGCTGGTTCTACAGAAAAAATCTTAAAAAAAGTAAAGGATTTTCAAAAAGACTGGCATTCTAAAGCCTTTGCTACCGATTTACCAATTGATAATCTGAAAATTACAGAACAAATGGTGGAAGAAACTTTTTCTTATATCCGTCAGTTAAATCCATATCCTGCCAGTGATTATCTTTATGATGCTTCCGGTTATGATAATAATATTGCAGATGTTGTTCTTAAAATTGAAAAAAAATCCGGTTCTTTAGCTTCTGATGAAATTGAAAATGGAAAAATAAGAGGAGATGGAAATTCTTATTTTCAAGTAAAATATTCTTCCGGAATTATTCCAGAAATTAAACTGGTAAATGAAAAACTTTTAGACAGACAGACTGTTTCGAAAGCAAAAGATTTTATTGATAATCTTCAGTTTATGAAAAATACTTTTGTTTTACAGGGCTGTTTTATTGTAAAAGAACAACTGGATTTTTTTGAAAAAGGTCCAGGGAATATTGCGCCATTAACAAGAAAAAAAATTGCCGGTGAAGTAGGGGTTCATGAATCAACTGTTTCCCGTTTTTCTTCCAAAAAAAACAGTAAATATCTGGAAACTCCATGGGGAATATTTCCAGCCAGTTATTTCTTTTCTTCTGGTGTAAAAATGGATCAGGGAAGTATGGTTTCTGCTGAAGCAATAAAATCGAAAATTTTAGAATTAATTAGCCTGTCCCCATCATCACAAATTTCTGATTCAAAATTAACCCGTCTTTTAAATGAACAGGGAATTGAAGTTGCCCGCAGAACTGTTGCAAAATATAGAAGTCAACTTGGAATAGAAAATTCCTACAATCGAAAATAAAAAATCAATTAAATCTTAAGTTTTTATTCCCTTTTTATTCAGAATTCAGTAAATTTGTGAAATATTAGTATTGTTTACGAAATGTTTAGCTGGAGGAATAAATGGCAGTAGTAACATTAAAGGATGTGCGTAAATCATATCCTATGGGAAAACAAAAAGTAGAAGCTGTTAAAGGTATTTCATTTAATATTGAAAAGGGTGAATTTGCAGCTATTTCAGGTCCTTCTGGTTCTGGTAAATCAACACTTCTTAATATGATCGGTTTAATTGATGTTCCAAGTGCTGGTTCTATTATTATTGGAGATACAGATGTTTATGATGGCGTAAATCTTTCTGAAGCCGAAGTTAAAAATACAAAATGGGCTTCTGATGGTGATAAAAAGCAGAAATTAAGAAAATCAATTCCAAATAAACTTGATAAAAGAATTACTGCTTTAAGACGTTCTCATTTAGGTTTTATTTTCCAGACATTTAATCTTATTCCGGTTTTAAATGTATATGAAAATATTGAATTTCCACTTCTTCTTGAATCAAAAAACAAAGCTTCAAAGAGCCCTGTTGATGATTTTACAAAAGAACAGAAAAAAGAATGGATTAATTATTTAATTGAAAAAGTTGGTCTTACTGAATGGAAAGATCATAAAGCAACTGAACTTTCTGGTGGTCAGCGTCAGCGTGTTGCAATTGCTCGTGCTCTTGTTACAAAGGCTCCTGTGATTCTTGCCGATGAACCAACTGCTAACCTTGATTCTAAAAACTCTGAACAGATTCTTTCATTAATGAAAGCTTTAAACAAAGATCCTGAACTTCAGACAACATTTATTTTCTCTACTCATGATTCTCGAATTGTTGATATGTGTGATCATGTTGTTCATATTCTTGACGGTCAGGTTGTTAATGATGAATACAAAACTGGCAGCGACAAATACATTATCTAAGATTGGAGAAGCAGATGAAAGAAATATTCAAACTTGCACTGCGAAATCTTAAAGAACATAAATCAAAAACCATAATTATTGCTTTATTTTTGATTTTTGGTGTTGCAATTGTAGTTTTAGGAAATTCTTTTCTTGAATCTATAAATCGTGGTTTGGAAAAAGATTTTAGTGCAAATTATACTGGCGATATAGCAATTTCTATTACTCCTGAAAGAGGAGATATGATTGATATTTTTGGTGTTCAAACCACTAATATTACAGGCTCTCTTCCTCAGATTCCCGCAATTCCTGAATTGGAAAAAGTTCAGAAAATTGTAGACGAACAGGAAGGTATTAAATCTCAGACAAAATTGATTTCCGCAATGGTTCTTGTTGCAAAAGGACTGGAAATGGATTTAACAGATTTAGTTGAACGAGACGATTTATCTTTTGATGATTTACCAGTTTCAATGCTTTTTGCAGGTGAAGAAGGAACTTATCATCAGACTTTCCCAGACGTTCATTTTATTGAAGGAAGATATCCGGCTCCTGGTACAAACGAAGTAATTATTGATACTCGTGTTCAGCGTGCTTTTCAGGGAATGTATCGTGAAGAATTAAAAGTTGGCGATGATTTACTGATTATGGGTGCAAATACAAACGGTGTTGTTCGTGAAGGAAAACTTGTTGGTATTTTTGATCCACCTGATCAGAATTCTGCCATGTTCCAGATTATTTACTGTAATCCAGATATGGCTCGTTCTTTTGCAGATTTAACTTATGCTTCGTCATTTTCTCAGGAATTGCCAGATTCTATAGATCTTTCCATTAGTGAACTTGATGAAACTGATTTATTTGGTTCTGAAGATGATGATATTTTTGGTGATTTAATTGACGAAAATACAGACATTCTTGCTGCTGACGAATACGATTTTGATTCAATTCTCGGTGATACAACTTTACGAAACGAATTGAACAAAACAGACGATGGTTCATGGCATTTTATTCTTGCAAAAGTAAAAAATAAATCAAATATTAATAAAATAATTTTGGAATTAACTCAGAAGTTTAAGGCAGAAAATCTTAACGTTCAGGTAATGGGCTGGAAACAGGCTGCACTTTCTTATTCAGCTACAGTTGAAGGTTTAGGATTTATTTTTAATCTTTTGATTATTATTCTTGCTGTTGTAGTTTTCATTATTATTATGAATACAATGACTGTTTCTGTAATTGAACGAACTGGTGAAATTGGTACTATGCGTGCAATTGGTGCCGAAAAGAAATTTGTAAAACGTCTTTTCTTTACCGAAACAATTTCATTAACTTTTGTTTCAACAATCATTGGTATTATTCTTGCATTTATCATTATGACAATTTTCAACAGTCTTAATATTACAATTACAAACAGTATTGCAAAAATGATTTTAGGCGGCGGTTTATTACATTTTAGCCCAACTCCAAAAATCATAATTATGACTATTTTAATTGCGTTAGTTGGAAGCTGGATTAGTAATCTTTATCCTGTTAAATCTGCATTAAAAATCACACCGCTTAAGGCATTAAACAAGAGCAGTGATTAGCAAGTGGAGAAAAGTCTATGAATAAAATAATTAAATTAGCTTTAAGAAATTTAACAAGACAAAAACGACGAAATGCTATTCTTGCTATTGCAATTGCTTTTGGTTTTTTTGTTGTAACAATGATAGATGGTCTTACAACTGGAATGGTTGGAAACCTGGAAGATATGGTAACTCAGGTTGCCGGCGGAACTGTTTTAATTGGCGGATATGAAAAAATTCCTCCAGAGCTGGAAGGTCAAAAAGGTACAGTTATAAATATTGTTCGTGAAAAAGATTACATTAAAAATCTTGTAGAAAAGAATGATATTGATTACAAATATTTTTCACGTTTTACAAAAGCTGCCGGTCAGATGATTTTTAACGGAAGAAAATCTCTTACACAGGTTTACGGTCGTGATTTTTCTGAAAAAGAATTTTTAAACTCTTTTCAGATTGAAGCAGGCTCTTTAGAAAATCTTTCTTCACCAGATGCAATGATTATTAATTCAAAAATTGCAGATAATTTAAATCTTCAGATTGGAGATGAAATTATTCTTACAACAAGAACTGTATACGGACAGAATAACGTTGCAGACTTTAAAATTGCATTAATTACAAAAGCTTCAAATCTTGTAGATTCAACTCAGGTTTTTGTTAATATCGAAACTTTGAACGAAATTGTTGGAATTCCAGAAGGCGGATATTCAACATTTACAATTTTCCTTAATGATAAAACTCAGCAGGAAAAAGTTGCAAACAAAATTGAAGATTTAATCAGAAAAGATAATATTCTTGTTTCAGACAGACGGCTTGCAGTTATGAATAATCCTTCAAATCCTGGAAAAGAAATTAACAAACAGTTTATTTCCGCAGACCAGCAATGGGAAGGTGTAAAGTACGGAGTTGAATGTCTCGAAGATGCAGTTCCAATGATTAAAACAGTTTTGAGTGTAGTTCATACAATTACAACAACCATTCTTCTTGTAATTTTACTTATTGTTATGGTTGGTGTTTCAAATACATACAGAATGGTTCTTTATGAACGAATTCGTGAAATTGGTACAATGCGTGCCCTTGGTATGAGTGGAAAAGATACAGGTAGAGTTTTTACGTTTGAAGCAATAATTTTGTGTATCTTAGGCGCTCTTGCAGGGTTATTATTAGCAGTAATTCTAATGACAATTATTCATTTGATTCCAGTTGGAAATGAGAGTCTTGCATTCTTCTTGCAAAAAGGACATTTTTCTTTCTCACTTTCACCTGTTTCAATAATTGTTCAGTATTTATTGCTCATAATTCTTACAACATTTGCAGTTCGTGGAAGTGCAAAAAAAGCTGCAAAAATGAGTCCTGCAGAAGCATTACGAACTGTAAAATAATCAGGAGTTTTTTATGAAAAAAATTATTTCAACTTTAGTAATTGGTTTAATGACAGCTGCAATTTTTGCTCAGGTTTCGGCAAATGATTCTGAAAAAGCATTTAAAATCATGGAATCTACTGACAATGTTCTTGCTTACCATGGTGATTATTCTGCAACAATGTCCCTTGTTATTGAAAAACCTGGAAAGCCAAAAGAAAATCTTCAGTACAAAGTTTTTCAGCGTACAGATAAAGATTTAATGACAATTGTTCAGCTTTTCCCAGAAGCAGATAAAGGAACAGGTTATCTTCGTGATGGAGATAATATCTGGTCTTATGATCCAATCAGCCGTAAATTTACTCATACTTCAATGAAAGAAGCATTAGGTGATTCTGACCTTAAAATTGATGATATGAATCAGAGTTCTGAACGCTGGCGAAAAAATTACAAAGTTACAGGAATTAAAGAAGGTACTTTGGGAAAATATGCAGTTAATATCATTACTCTTGAAGCTACAAATAACAAACCTTCGTATACTAAAGTAACTTATTATGTAAGAACTGATGTTCCATTAATTTTGAAAGAAGAAGATTTTTCAGGTTCTGGACGATTAATGCGTACAATCCTTCTTCCAAAATATACAAAAGTTCCACAGGGTTATGTTCCAACTCAGATTATTATGCGTGATGAATTGAATAAAGGCGAAAATACACAGCAGGTTATTTCTGATCTTACATTTGATAAATTGCCAGACAATATTTTCACAAAAGCATATCTTGAAAATTTAAACTAGTAAAAAGGTGTGTATGAAAAAATTATTAGTTTTGCTGTGTTTTTCATTACTTTCTATAAGTTTTGTTTTTGCAGACGATGATGATGATTTATTTTTTGATGATGATGACGGAATCTTGGAATTTGAAGCAGAAACTGATGCAAGAACAGATGAATTAAATCACGGTGCTTTATTTGAAACTGGAAGTATTAAAATTGGAGGAAGATTTGATACTTCTGTTTCAACTACAACAACTTTGTGGGCTAATGACGGGGAAACTTTCTCTACTCATTTGAATGACACAAAATTGTCTCCTGCGTTGAGTGCTTATCTTTCGTTAGATGCACGACCAACCCAGACTCTAAGAATGTATACAAAATTTGGGCTTGCTTATCCTTTTGTTTCTACAGTAGGAATAACAGGATTTAATTCTTTTTCTATTGTTGATTATCTTAAAGTTAAAGAAATGTTTACAGATTTTTCTGTAAATGACAGAGCATTTTTCCGTTTTGGTTTACATACAGTAACTTGGGGAACCGGATATTTCTTTAGTCCTGTCAGCGATATGATTAATACCTCTTCAATTAATCCTGAAGATACAGACGCTCAGGTTGATGGAGCCTTTAATCTTAGAACTCAAATTACTTTTCCAGGGACTCAAAACTGTTTGTGGCTTTATGTAATTCCATCTACAGATTTTACTCAGGGAACAGCTGAATCTTACTTAAGAGATACTGCTTTTGCAGGAAAAGGTGATTTAGTTTTTGGAAACTGGGAAATCGGATTAGGCGGATTTTATAAACATGCTGTTGCACCAAAGGCAATGATTACTGCTTCCGGTAGTATTGGAAAAGTTAGTGTTTTTGGTGAATTAGTTTACCAGTATGGTGGTAATTCTGAATGGAAAGAAAAAGACAACTGGGCAAATAAAACCAGTATTTTTCAGGCAACAGTGGGTATGACATATTTGTGGAAAGATCCTGCAATTGTTCTTGCTGCTCAGTATTATTTTGATGGAAATAATGTAGACCGTCTTGTTTATTTGCACGGTTCTGATGTTTCCACAATTCCTTCTGAATACAAAGATCAGGTATTAATTAATATTCCTAGATTTACAGAAGGCCACAATTTTGCAGTTCTTGCAACTTTTGGTAAAGTTTTCGGTTCATCAGACTTTAATGCAACTGTATTAGGAATTATGAATGTTGGCCGTGAAGAAAATTATATTAACGAACCAGCAATTAAATCTATTCCTCAGTTAAGAGATTATGATTTTGATTTGTCACAGTATTCAAAAATAACATCAATTATTCTTTCAGGAATGTTAAATTACAGTCCTATGGATAGTTTACGTTTCGGAGTAGGTCCATATATTACCTGGGAAGACTTTAACAGTAAACCAGTAGTAGCAGTAAAACTTTCAGCAACTTTAGGTGGTGGAAAATTCTAAAATGAATAAAAAAGATTACAAACGAAATTATTTTATGCTTGATGGCCGTTTTGCAAAAAAAGGTTATGACTGGTGGTGGCATAATTTTACAGCTTTTGAAGAAGAAACTGGAAAAGAAAAGCAGTTTTTTATTGAGTATTTCACAATAAATCCTGCCAGATCAAAAGATAATGGCGGTGAGGAACCAATTTTAGGACAGAATCTTTTGAATAAAGAACGAAAATTTGTTCCTTCCTATGTAATGGTAAAATGCGGATGGTGGGGAGAAGATGGAGTTCAGCTTCACCATTTTATTCCATGGAAAGATGTAACAATTACTAATGGAAATAAAGTTGTTATAAGTCCAGACAACCTGAAAAAAGTAAATACAAACGATAAAATCAAAACTTTTGTATTAAGTTCAGGTGAATTTTATTGTTCAGACATTCTTATTAAAGGAAATGTAAATATTACTCCAGAACAGGCTGCAGAATCGGAAAGAATGACAGATTCAAGTTCAATGAAGTGGGAACTTTCTGTAGATAAAAAAACAGCTTTTAATGTAGGGTATGGAGCTGGCAGTTTATTCAGAAAGTTAAAAGCTTTTGAAATGTATTGGCATGCAGAAGGAATGAAAAGTTCTTTTTCAGGAATTATTACTGCCAATGGAAAAAGATACATTGTAAAAAAATCTGAATCTTTCGGTTATTCCGATAAAAACTGGGGAAGTAATTTTACAAGTCCCTGGGTTTGGCTTTCTTCCAATGATTTAGTAAGTAAGATTTCTGGAAAACGATTGGAAAATTCTGTGTTTGATATTGGTGGTGGAAAACCAAGAGTTTTTGGACTTCCATTGAATCGTAAACTTTTAGGAGATTTTTTCTATGAAGGAAAATCCTATGAGTTTAATTTTTCTAAATTCTGGACAGGTTGTCGAACTAAGTTTGAATGTAAGGAAACAGATGAACAGATTATCTGGTATGTAAGGCAACAAACATTCAAATATCTGATGGAAACTTACATAACCTGTAATAAAAAAGACATGCTTCTAGTAAATTATGAAGCTCCAGACGGAAAAAAACGTCACAATCGTTTGTGGAATGGCGGAACTGGAACTGGTAACGTAAAACTTTTAAAGAAAGGTTCTGGCGGAAAATTACATCTTATTGATGATATTTCTGTAAATCATATTGGCTGTGAATTTGGCGAATATGATAAATAATAAAAAAGGAGTTTTTCATATTGAAAAACTCCTTTTTTATATCTTATAGATTATTTATAAAATCTTCAGTTAATCCCGTAGATTGAACAATTATATTTAATGACACTTTGTTATTAAGTAATTCTTTAGCAATTCTAATTTTTTCAGAATCTATACCTTCTATCTTTCCCTGTTCAATACCTTCTTGTATGCCTTGTTGAATACCTTGTTCAATTCCTTGTTGAATACCTTTTTGTATGCCCTGTTCAATTCCTTGCTGAATGCCTTGGTCAATACCTTTTTGGATGCCATCACGTATTCCATTTTTAATTTCATCTTCTATCCATCCACTTAAGAACATATAACTGTCCTCCCAGTCATTATTAATTTTGGCATCTGTAACGGAGGTTTCAAGTTTTCTAGAAAAATCCGTGGTTACAGTATTAGTACTTAAATATTCAAGTAAACCTTTCAAAGCATCATTTTTTTCATGTTTATATGCACTGCAATTATAAAATACTCTGTGGGTTTTGTCATTATAAAGGGTCTCTGGTGATTCTTTAATCATATTCTTAATTGTGTACACTGGAAGTTCAGCGTTAAAAGGATCATTCAGACAGATAAACAGAATATAGGTTTCTTTCAATTCATCAACTTTTGAACGTTTTTTTACTTTTGCAAGATCCATTGCTCCCTGATAATATCTTACTCGTAATGGCAAGTCTGAATAATTACAGGTCTGCATTTCAATATCGTAGATTTTATCAGATTCTTCCAGATACACATCCATACGAATACCTCTGCTGCCAAAGCCTGGTTCAATCTGACGTTCGGTTTTGTTGTAAATAATTTTACCGACTTTAATATGCAGAAGAATCTCGAGTAATTCTTTACATAATGCTTCATCTTCAAGAATTTTACAGAACATATAATTGTCTGCAAATGTTAAATCTTTCCAAGGTTTCATAAACTTTCTCCTGTATAGAAATTTTGAGAATTAAATTCCTATAAGGAATATTGTTTTAAACTGTTGATTTCGGACCAATTTGTAGGAAAAATTTACAAAAATTTAGGATGGGCGTAAACCAAGTATACCAGGTTTAACAATGTTCTTTAATTAATCTTGAATTATTAATTTATCTTCAAGTTATGTTTTTTTTATTATTTAAACACTTCACCAGCATATCTTACTGTATCCATGGCATCTTTCCCGTAGAAGTCGGCGCCAATTTGATCTGCGTATTCCTGTGTCATTACGGCGCCTCCTACACAAACTTTTGCCCATGGACATTCTTTTCTTAACTGTTTAATTGTTTCTTCCATGGCTGGAACTGTAGTA
Source organism: Treponema sp. (assembly GCA_024402635.1). GTDB lineage: Bacteria > Spirochaetota > Spirochaetia > Treponematales > Treponemataceae > Treponema_D. The sequence goes on from JAKSTJ010000021.1 coordinate 33,624, forward strand.
GTCATTAATGCTGAAAGTCCAACCAGCTGAACCTTATCTTTTTTACATGATTCAACTACGGTTTCTGGAGGAACATCTTTTCCTAAATCTATTACTTCAAAGTCGTAATTTTCCAGAAGAACTTTTACAATATTTTTTCCAATATCGTGAATATCGCCCTTTACAGTTGCAATAATGATTTTTCCTTTTGATTCACCTTTTTTTCCAGATTTTTCCATGTATTTACGGATTTCTCCAAAGGCAGATTTTGCAGCTTCTGCTGCCATTAATAATTGTGGCAGATACATGGTTTTTGCTTCAAATCTTTTTCCTACGTAATCAAGACCTGGAATTAAATGCTTGTTTATTATTTCTAATGACTCTGTCCCTTCCAACATTTTTTTTGTAATTGCTGCTGCATCTTCTTTTAAGCCGTGAGCAATTGCATTTGCCAGTTCAGAAGTTAATTCTGTTTCTGGGGCGTTGCGGGGTGTCCCCGCAGAGGGGGTGGTGGAAGATCCGGCAGGAGCTGCAGCCAGGGGGAGACTTACCCCTTCCTGTGCAATTTTATCTGCCCACTGAATATAATTTGTACAGTTTTCGTCTTTTCCGCTAAGCAAGCAATAAGTTTTATAGGCTTTTATCATTTCTGTCTGCAGAGGATTCATAATTGCAGCGCTTAAACCATTGTTCATTGCCATTGTAAAAAATGATGAAGTTACAAACTCTCTTAAAGGAAGCCCAAAACTAACATTTGAAATTCCAAGGCTTGTAAGTCCACCCATTTGTTTTATTGCAGCTACAGTTTCCAGTGTTGCAATTCCTGCTTTAGAATCTGAACTAACGGCCATTGCAAGAGGGTCAATAATTATATCTTTTTTGCTAAGTCCGTATTTTTCTGCTTCTTTGTAAATCTTTTTTGCAATTTCTATACGTTTCTGGCTTTCTTCTGGAATTCCATCTTCATCTAAAGTAAGGGCAACTACAAAACCGCCGTATTTTTTTACAAGAGGAAAAATTGAGTCCATAATTTCTTTTTTTCCATTTACGGAATTAATCATTGGTTTTCCGTTGTAACGTCGTAGTGCGGCTTCCATTACTTCCGGGTTTGTTGTATCAATCTGAAGTGGTAAATCTGTAACCGACTGAAGTTCTGTCATTACTTTTACCATCATTTCTTTTTCATCAATTTCAGGAAGTCCAACATTTACGTCCAGAGCATGAGCCCCGGCTTTTTCCTGTTCCAGTCCCTGGTGAATAATATATGGAATATCGTTGTTTCTTAATGCTTCTTTAAATTTCTTTTTTCCGGTTGGATTAATTCGTTCGCCAATAAGAACTGGTGTGTAATCGGAACCAAAATACACAATTTTACTGTTAGAAGTAATAGTTCCTGTGGTATTTTTTACAGGTTTTTCTTCTCTTTCAACAGGAGTCTGGCAGCTTTGTACCAGTTTTAAAATATATTCAGGATTTGTTCCGCAGCATCCACCTAAAACTGTGGCACCTGCTTTTCTAACTTCCTGCATTGCTTCTACAAATTTTTCTGCAGAAACGTCAAATACTGTTCTTCCGTTTTCAACTCTTGGTAAACCTGCGTTTGGTTTTACAATTACCGGTACAGATGCACAGGCACAAAGACGTTTTACAGTATTCATCATTTGTTTTGGACCAAGGCTGCAGTTTGTTCCAATTGCATCAACTCCAAGACCTTCTAACATTGCAACCATTGTCTCTGGTGTAGAACCGCTTAAAGTTCTGCAATCTGCATCATAAACATTAGAAACTAAAACTGGCAAAGAAACCTTTAATTTTTCCATTGTTTCTTTAGCGGCAATTATGGCTGCTTTTGTTTCGTAACCGTCGTTCATTGTTTCAATTAATACACAGTCAATTTTTTTTGTAAAAGCAATTTCAAAAGTTTTTTTGTAATAATGAATGCAGTCTTCAAAATCCAGGTCTCCCATTGGTTTAAGGAGCTTGCCTGTAGTAGAAATGTCAAAAGCAATAAAAAGTTCTCTGTCCCCTTTGTTCTGGGCGCTCAATTCTTTTTTTGCTCTGTCCCTTGCTGTATTAGCATTATCAATTGCTGCGTTAATAATTTTTTCTAAATTAAGAGGAAATTTTGTAATAAAGGCACCAAAAGTATTTGTACAGACAATATTGGAACCTGCCATAAAATAACTGTAGTTTACTTCTACAATATTTTCAGGATGTTCAATATTCCAGTTTTCCGGTAGTTCTCCAGGTTTAATTCCCATTTTTTGTAAAACAGTACCAGTTCCACCATCTAAAAAAACTTCCTGGGATTTTAATAATTCTTTTAATGTTTTCATAAATTTCCTTTTCAGATTTTTTTTACAGATTCAACAGTTTTTTATTTTTCCAATTCCAAATCTATTACTTCAGCTTCTGTAACTTTAATTAAATCTTCTGAAGCAAGTTTAATCTGTACACCTCTTTGTCCGCCGCTTATAAAAACCTGTTCATAAAGTATAATAGATTCATCAATAAAAGTACGGAATTTTCTTTTCATTCCAATAGGAGAACATCCTCCTCTGATATAACCGGTTAATCCTAATAATTCTTCTGGTTTAACAGTATTAATTTCTTTACATCCCGCCGCATTTCTTGCTTTTTTAAGATTTATTTCACTAACCGCACTTTGACAAAAAACGCAGATTTCTTTTGAATCGGTCCGCATTACAATTGTTTTAAAAACCGAACCTGGATCCTGTCCCAGTTTTTCTGCTAACCGACCAGCCGCCCCTTTTTCAAGAACATGTTCACCGTCATCATCATATTCAAAAGTTTCAAAAGGAACTTTAAGCCCCTCAAGAATTCTCATTGCATTTGTTTTCATAAATAACCTAAAATTAAGTAAAATAAACTAAAAATTAAGCAAAATTAAGTAATCTTCTATTGCTCAACATTTTATACAATAATATAATTAAATAAATTAAATGTCGAGTTTGTACAAAATCCGGCAAAATTTTGATTTTAATCATAAAGGTGGTAATTATGGACCAGCAGTTTTATCAGTCGGTAGAAAAAGAACTTTTTACAAATATTCTTACTTATTGGGATAAATATGCCAGAGATTATAATAATAAAGGTTTTTTTGGCGAAATAGACAATGAAAATAATGCAGATCCAAAATGCCAGCGTTCAATAGTAATGACTTCCCGATTTTTGTGGACATACAGTGCCGTTGCAAGAATGACAAAAGATCCAAAATATCTTGAAATGGCCGATTTTGCCTATGATGTAATAATCAATAAATATTTCGATAAAAAACACGACGGAGTTTACTGGTCAATAAAACCAAACGGCCGTCCAAAAGTAGCAAAAAAACAGATTTACGGGGAAGCATTCTGTTGTTATGGACTTAGCGAATATGCAGCAGCCGTAAAAGAACTTAGAGAAGGGGAAGTTTCCCCTTGCGGCTCATCTAAAGAATCGCCTATCCCCTCTGCAGGCTCAGACGCCGCCCGCAACGCCTGCTTAAAAGATTCAGAAACAGAACAGTTGCCGGTTTCTCAAAAAGCAATGAACAAAGCCCTTGATATTTTCTACCTTCTGGAAAAATATGCCCGGGATTACGATGACGGCGGTTACGTAGAAGCCAGAGCAAGAAACTGGAAATTCACAAAAGACATGATTCTTTCTTCAAAAGATATGAATTGTCCAAAATCAATGAATACAAATCTTCACGTAATGGAAGCCTATACAAATCTTTACAGAACACTTCCAGTTGTTTTTGAAGATGCCGGTGCAATTCGCAAAGAAGTTGGAGACGCTCTTTCAGAACTGGTAAAAGTTACAGTTGAATTTATTTTACAGCCAAATGCTCATTTAGGAATGTTCTTTGATATGAACTGGAAACTTCTTGCAGACGAAATTTCCTATGGTCATGATATAGAAGCTTCATGGCTTTTATGGGAAGCTGCCTGCGAACTTAATGACGAAGAATTAAAATCAGAAATTAAAGATACAGTTATAAAAGTTGCAGAAGTAGCATTAGACGAAGGTTTCGATAAAGAAAATGGCTGTATGGAAAACTTCTTAAAAGAAAACGGAAGTGTAAGAGACAGAACCAGAGTCTGGTGGAATCAGGCAGAAGCTGTAAATGGATTTTATAATGCATGGCAAATGACTGGGGAAGAAAAATATGCCAAAGCAGTAGAAGCAGAGTGGAAGTGGATCCAGACATATCAGGTAGATAAAATTCACGGTGAATGGTGGAATGCCCTTGATGAAAATGCAAATCCAATTCTAAATGAATCAAAAGGCGGAAACTGGAAAACCAGCTATCACAATGGCCGCACCTGTATGGAAGTTTTAAGGAGAATGAAGGAATAGAAACTTTTTTCTCGGAACCAAATAATTATGTCATGCCGAACTCGATTCGGCATCTCACCAATCATTGTCACCCCGAATTTATTTCGTCATCTCACCAACTCCCGTCATGCCGAACTTGATTCGGCATCTCACCAATCATTGTCACCCCGAATTTATTTCGTCGTTTCATCACTCCCGTCGTCCCGTATTTATTTCGTCATCTTACCAACCCCCGTCATGCCGAATTTATTTCGGCATCTCACCAATTATTTCCTCTAAGACCATCTGATATTTTAATTTATTTTCCGTACAGCTCTTTTCCGTGGTATAATTTATAACGTTACAAAAAAAAGTAACACAAAAGGAGAAAAATTATATGTTTTGTGCAAGTTGCGGAAAAGAAATTGAAGATGGAATAAAATTCTGTCCATTTTGTGGAAAAAGTACAACTGGAGATACAGAAACAGGAGTAAAAAATACAGCAAGCTCTGGAACCGTTGTAATAAACAATTGGTTCGATAATAAAAACATTTCTGTAAAAGAACAGAAAGGTTGTTTTACAATTTACGAACATAATACAGATTTGTCAGTTTCCCCTGCAGAAGCAGTAATGTCTTATTATATGACTCAAATGAACGTAAAAAAACGACAGGTATTGTGTAAATTAGACGGTAATACAATTAAAATGCAGGCTGGTGCAATGCAGTGGATGAGCGGCAACGTAAATATGACATCAGGCGTAAAAGGTGTTGGCGGATTCCTGGGAGGTCTTGCAAAAAGTGTTGTAACCGGTGAATCTCTTGCAAAACCAATTTATTCCGGAGAAGGAATGGTTATGCTGGAACCAACCTACAGACATCTATTTATAGAAGATGTTGGAAGCTGGGGGTCAGGCATTGTTCTTGATGACGGATTATTCTTAGCCTGCGACGCAACTCTAACAGAATCAATTACATCAAGAACAAATTTTTCTTCAGCACTTTTAGGTGGCGAAGGATTCTATAATCTTACATTATCCGGACAGGGAAATGTTGTTTTAGAAAGCCCAGTACCACGGGAAGAATTAATCGAATTTGAATTAAACAACAGTACAGTAAAAATTGATGGAAATATGGCAATTGCCTGGTCTTCTTCTCTTGAATTTACAGTTGAAAAAGTAGAAAAAAGCGCCTTTGGATCCTTTATGAGTGGCGAAGGATTTGTAAACGTTTATCGTGGAACTGGAAAAATCTTAATGGCTCCAACAATGAACGGAACTGTTCATGATGACAGTCATGGTCCAGAACAGACAGAAGCAAATTCTTCACATGGATTAGTTTCTACAATCTTTGGCAACAAATAAAATCTATTCCTAAAAAAACAGACCGGATTTTATGAAGTTCCAGTCTGTTTTTTATCCCAACTAACATCTTATTCTGTTACATCGCACCATTCAAGGTCTCTTTCAGTTCCATCCTGTGAGTACACAAAAACTTTTCCTGTTTTATGATCAAATTTGCATATTTCTGGAATTTCAGACATATTCTCTGACTCGTGAAAGTTACTCAGTAAAATCCAAGTTACATTATTGGTAAATGCTGACCTCCCTTGTAGACAAACTGAAAATGCGTTAATAATTTCTAAAAACTTTATTTTATTTTTTGTTTTCTTATCTAATACTTGTAATTCATAACCATCTTTATTTTTTGGTGATAATAGGACGTATTCATAATTATTATTTTCCATAAAGTTAACTATATTAGCGTTTTCAAATTTAATATTAGAATACTCTATTTCAAAAGGTTCGTAAGACTTTATTGTGTAATAACATTTGTCTGCAATATTTCTATTTATTTCTGAAATAGCAGAATTAACAATATTTATACAAAGTTTATTATCTCTATAAATTTTTGCATTTGTTATAAAATGAGTTATATTTATTCCTTTGTATTCTTTTTCAAAAAAGGATTCATCAAAGAAAACAGAATTTTTAATTTTAGTAGCAGTTTTATCAGTTAAATTTAATAGAGAAAATATTTCTTGATTTTTTTCATTAATTTTAACTTCATCTAAAGAAGCTCCTAAAAGAAAATATTTTCCATTTTTATATACGGCTGACATTGGAGTACTTTCTATATCACAATTAATTTCAAAGCTTTCCCTTAATGATCCATTGGTATTATAACAGGCAAAAAGTGTTCCAGTTTTAGCGTTTCCATAAGATTTTACCCACAATGTACCAATACCATCTTCTTCCTTACTTATAGCTTGAATTCTATATGGGCGACTTCTATATCCATTATATGAAAATTCTTTATAGTCAAGTTCTCCTGTTTCAATATCAATTCGAATAAGATTATAGGTAAGTCCATATCCTATAATCCAAATATTTTTTTCCAAAAATGCTATATCTACAATATTTAAATATCTATTATCCTTTATAAAAGTAATATCTTTTATTATTTGTTTTGTTTTTGTATTCCATATTTGTATAGTATTAGATGTGTTTGTTAAAGAAATTACATAATCATCTGACCATTCAATAGGTTCTATGCTTGTAAAAATTTCACTATCAGCTTTTTCTTTTGAATTCCAACAACAGGAAACCAAAAGAGAAAGAACTGCTATAAGTAAAAAAATAAAGTTCTTTCTCTTCATGATTATCTATATTCCTCCATTACAACTGTTGTTGTAGGCTCGTAGGTTACCCATGTTTTGCTCCACGACCACCATACTAATGATATTGTTACTGTACAGGTTCTTTGTACTGATGAACCGTAGATTTCATCAGGAGAAACAAGATTTCCTGCAAAATTATCTGCATCCAAATCAACACCATTTTTCTTCCAGGCAGTATACACAACCTTGGTACAATAAGTGTTACTGTTAGTTAGATCATGACTTGAATCACCTAAAAATAGTAATTCCCACCATGGCAGATTATAGGGAGCTTCTTTTTTGTAAAAGGTTTCTTTAGCTTCTAAAACTGCATTCTTTGCTTTTTCTTTTGAATAATCTTTTGGATGCAGAACTGCAAATTTTTTTGCTTTTGTATACTTGTGAATAGTCTCAAGACATGCAACTCCCCATCTGTCTGGTTCTGTGTCATTTACCGGAATGAAGTTTTCATCATAAGTTCCTGGTTGTGCTGTATAAACACAATATGCCGCATCTGTTCCTTTTTTAGTTATTTCGTCCATATCATTATCATATAAATCCTTAGAAAAAATTCCCCCATGCGACCAGTTTCCACAAATAGCATATGCTTTATCTTTACTGATTGTAACTAAGACATCTCCATCAGATAATTTTGATCCAACATTATCTACTAAAGGATCAGAATATGTTTCAGAGGTTGATGAAGAAGATCTTTCTGCAGTCTGAGTTGCATCCCATGCTCTGTTAAGGTTGTTCCATCTTTCTTCTATCTCTCTATATTTTTCTGATTCTCCAATATATGATAATATATCCTGTATTTTTTCCCAGTCTTCATTTCTTATATACATTTCAAGCACTTGAGCTGCGTCTACATCACTTAGTCCCAAAACTTCAAATTCTGTACCTAAATAGCTTGCTGGTATTTTTTTATTTTCTCCAATAGCTTTTAACGTTTCAATAATTCCATAATATTCTGCAAGGTTTTCAATCTGTCTTGTATCCCCGTTTGCTGCAGCTCTTCCTACAGACGAGTCGACATTAACTCCAATCGCTGATTCAAACTGGATGCTGATATTTTCTGTGTTTTTTAAAATCATTTTCTTTTCATCTTCAGAAAGTTCAGTCCATATTTGTGCAAACATTTCTTCTTCTGTGATTTTTGTTGAGCAGTCTTCTTCGGCCAGTCTTGCAGCCCGGGCACTCAATGCTTTTCTGGAATTATCATCTGGATTCTTTAAAAAATCTGAGAAAGATGATTTTGCATCTTTTTTATAATAATTTTTTTTAATTATATTATTATCTAAAGAAATACCATTTCCTTTATTAACTTTTATTTGCTGTGTGCACGATGACAGCATCAGCCCTGCAAATAAACCAATAAACATTGGTTTTAAAATTTTTTTCATAAACTCATTTCTCCTTTTTTATGATTTTAAAAATCATAACTTATATTTAATAAATAACAAAGTCATAAAAGGTCATATTTTTTATAATTAATAAGATTCCAACCGTAAACTCATTTCTTTTTCCAGACTTTAATATAGTCAACATAATAAAGTGCTTCTTCCATATTTGTATCAATAATGCCACTCCATTCACCCATCATATCAGCCCCAAGATAAATTCGTCCGTATAAATCATCATCAGGAATATTTTTCAAAACCTCATTTTTATTTACTTCATAAACTACTACATCATCCATATAACAGTAATAATTATCATCATCCCAAATAAATTTAAGAATATGCCAGGTGTTATAAAAATTATCTTCTATTAATACATCTCTATTTGTATCCATATTGTTACCATTATTGGTATTATTGTTATAAAAGTAACCCGCACTTCTATATTTTTTATATTTACTCTGCAATTCTATTGGCGTAATTTCGTTTAAGGTAACCGCATCATACAATGGATATTTGTATTCCCCTTTTTTATTATGAGGAAGCAAAAGAAAAACAAACCAGTCGCCGCCTAGAGATTTAGAAGCCTTAAATTTCATTTCCCACATTGTATCTTTTATTTCAAACAATTTTGATGATTGAATTGTTGCACTAGCACAGATTTTTTTCTCATGATTAACATTTGCTTTTAATACAAGAGATCCATTTTCTACATTAAAATTATTTTCAGATGCCCATATGTGATATCCATTTCCTGCTCTGGATTCACCAAAATCTTCATTAAGACACCACCATTTATTTTCCAGCGAATCTTTTGAATCAAAGTTTTCATACCATTCTAATTCATAAGTTTTATTATCCAGAACGATTGTATCATTTCCTTTATTTCCATTAAGATTACAGCCTGTAACAAATAAAAGAATTAATAGATTTGATAATATCATTTTTGTTTTCATACCAGTTATTCCTTAATTATAGTAAAAACTAAATTAAATAAAATATTTAAAAAAAGTTACAAAAATTTGTAAAAAAATTTAAATTTTTAGTTGACACTTTTTTATTTCAAGTGTATATTCATATTCACCGTCGCACTTCTGCGATTGAGTAAAAGTTGTTTGACAAAACAGGGAAGGAAAGAAATAGAACAAGTAAGGTTCTAGAAAACGAAAGCGAAAATATTGAAAATATGAAT